>JBBSIT010000664.1:0-3154 GCA_038231995.1 Acetobacterales bacterium
GCCGCGCGCTGGCTGGGCGTGCTGTCGCTCGGGCTCGTCGCGCTCTACCCGCTCGCCAAGCGGGTCACCTGGTGGCCGCAAGCGGTGCTCGGCGTCACCTTCGGGTGGGGCGCGCCGATGGGATACGCGGCGGCGACCGGGCGTCTCGATGCCGCGTCCTTCGCCCTGCAGGCGGCTGCGTTCGCGTGGATCCTTGGCTACGACACGATCTACGCGCATCAGGACCGGGAGGATGACGCGCTGATCGGCGTGCGCTCCACCGCCCGCCTGTTCGCGCACCGCTCGCGGCCGTTCCTCGCCGCCTGCTACGGCACGACGCTCGGGTTGCTGGCGCTCTCCGGCTGGCTCGCAGGCCTGTCAGGCCTGTTCGCGGCCGCGTTGATCGCGCCGGCGGCGCTGCTGTGCTGGCAGATCGCGACCCTGGACATCGACGATCCCGCGCGCTGCCTGCGCCTATTCAAGCTCAACCGGGAGACCGGCCTGGCGATCGCAGCCGCCATCGCGCTCGGCGCGCTGTGACGCCGCAGGACTTCATCCGGGCGAACACCCGGCTCGCCTGCGCCCCTCTGGCGCCGGAGATCACGTTGCAGCTCGCGACCGAGATCACGCCGATCTGGCACGCGACGGAGGCGTGGCTGCGGCGCGAGGGCGTGGAGCCGCCGTTCTGGGCGTTCGCGTGGCCCGGCGGGCAGGCCCTGGCGCGGCACGTGCTGGACCACCCCGAGGTGGTTGCCGGCCGCCGGGTGTTGGACTTCGCTGCGGGATGCGGCATCGCGGCCATCGCGTGCGCCCGCGCCGGCGCGGCAACCGTCGAGGCGGCCGAGATCGACCCGCTCGCGATCGCGGCCGTCGGGATGAACGCCGCCGCGAACGGCGCCCACGTGATCCCGCTCAGCGAGGACCTGGTCGGCCAACCCTGCCGGTGGGACCTGATCCTGTGCGGGGATGTCTGCTACGAGGCGCCGATGACCCGGCACATCCTGCCCTGGCTCCGCCGCATGGCCGCGAGCTGCGAGGTCTGGGTGGCGGACCCCGGCCGCGCCTACCTGCCCGGCGAGGGCACGGCGGCGAGTGGCAGCTACACGGTGCCGACCTCTCTCGAGCTGGAGGACCGCACGCTGCGCTCGACCACGCTGTTCCGCTTGCTGCCCTGAGTCTCCTGCTCCGGCTGGACCAGAGCCGGGGCGGCCTGGGCAGCCCCCGCTTCGGCCCGCGCCCGAACCGGCGGCGCCAGCAAGCGCAGAAGCACCTGCGTTCCGCCATACGCGGCGGTTCGCGCTTCCAGCGTGGCGCCGTGCAGCGCCAGGATCTCCTGCGAGGTCGCCGAGACGGCCGACAGCAGGTCGGCGGACTTTGCCTCCCCGTCATCCGTCACGCCGATCTCGATGCGTCCGCCATGGAGCCGGGCGGACACCAGGACGCTCCCGCACGGCGCGCGGCCGATGGCGGCGCCGACGATATCGACGAGGACCTCATGCAGCGCGAGCGGGTCTGCCCGCACCATGAGGTCGTGCGCGGCAGCGATGCTGAGATGCGTGAGCTGTCGCGCCGCCGCCCGGTCGAGGTCGCGCAGCGCGTCCATGCTCGCAGCCTGTGCCGGGATCGCCTTGATGCTCAGGCGCGTGCGGCCGAGGATGAACCCGGGCCTCGGCGGCGCCTCCTCCGCTGGCGCATCGGCCCGGCGCTGGTGGGTGCGCAGTCCCCGCCACCCCGCGACGGCGATCGCGGCGTAGGGGACCACTACGGCCATCAAGGCTGCTTGCAGGCTCATCGATCCTCCGACCATGCCCGCGTCGTGGGGCAGGCCGGATGTTCGGCCGGCAAGATGAAGGCGCGGTTAACGCCCCCGCAGAAGCCTATGAGCGCTCAGTCGTCGTCGGATTGCCGCCTCGTCCGGCGCTGGTCCGATTGGGCGCGGTCCTGATCGCCGCGTTGGCGGCGTATCGCATCGTCCGAACGCTGACGGTCCGCCTCGCGGGCCCGCGGACCCTGATCCCGGCCGCGGTCGCGGTCCCGGCCGTTGTCGTCCCTGCGATTGCGGTCCGCGTTGCGTGCCCGGCGTTCCTCCTCGGAGTCGCGCCTGCCCTGCTCATAGGCGCGTTGACGATCATAGTCCTGGTTGCCCGGCTGCTGCTGCGGCGCGTTGCGTGGCAGCAACTGGTCGCCTAGCAGCCGCCCGACCTGACCCAGGTCCTGCGCCGCCGCCGGGGCTGCCAGGCACAGTCCGAGCAGCCCTGCCGTGATCATGCGCATGTGCGTCGTTCCTCCCGTGGATGATGAGAACGCACCGGCGCCCGCGATAGTTCTACTCGGAATGCCCGGGTCCGGACTCAACGGTTCATCAGCACGGGCAGCGCCGCGTGCTCCAGCACGTGCCGGGTGACGCCGCCCAGGATGAGCTGGCGCAGGCGGGAGTGGGAGTAGGCGCCCATGGCCAGCAGGTCGGCGCCGAACTCCCGCGTGGCCGCCAGCAGCCCACGGCCGACGTCGCGCTCGAGCGGGCGGAACTGCGCGATCTCGGCGCGCACCCCGTGCAGCGCGAGGTAGGCGGCGAGCTCGGGCGCGCCGGGTCCGCGGCGCTGGTACTCGTCGGCCGAGAGCACGCGCACCGCCTGCGCCCGCTGCATCCAGGGGAGCGCCGCCAGCACGGCCGCAGCGCTCTCCGCCGTGCCGTTCCAGGCGAGGCAGACGCGGGCGCCGATGGTGGCCGGCGCCGCCTGCGGCGCGATCAGGACCGGGCGGCCGCTGTCGAACAGCACGGCGTGCAGGGCGTCGCTGGACGATACGTCGTTGCCGGCTTCCGGGTGGGGCACTACGGTCAGATCGGACAGCCGGGCGAGCTGGGCGACCAGATCCTCCTCCCGCCCGGTCACGCTGGCGAAATCCGCCGTGGCGCCGGCGCCCGGATGCGCCTCCGCGACGACGACGCCGTGCTGCTGGACGAAGCGGTCGAACATCGCGCGGACCGCGTTGGACCGCTCGGAGCTCTCCTTCTCCGTCGCCGCCATCATCTCCTCGATCATCGCGCCGCTCAGCCCCTCCCCGGCCAGCGGCGCCACGTCGCGGCTGTCCGCGCGGACGTGCAGGGCGGTGAGATGCGCATCCCACTGTCGCGCGATCATCAGCGCGGTGCCCAGCGCAGCCTCCCCAGCGA
>JBBSIT010000665.1:0-3149 GCA_038231995.1 Acetobacterales bacterium
GACGCCTGCGACGCGTTCATCCGCCGGCTCGCGTCGCGGCTGGCGGCGTAAGCCAGCCCGATGGACCCGACCGTTCTCGCGCAGCCGCCCGTTCAGCCGTTCGACGTGCGGCTCGCGGCTCCCGACTTGGGGGACTGGCTCGCCGGCAACACGGGCGTGCCCGGCTTCACGAGCATCGAGGGCGCGGCGCCGGGTCCGCACGTGGCGCTGGTCGCGTTGACGCATGGCAACGAGATCGCCGGCGCGATCGTGCTGGACCGGCTGCTGCGCGGCGGCCTGCGCCCGGCGCATGGGCGGCTGACGCTCGGCTTCGCCAACCTCGCCGCCTTCGCCTGCTTCGACCCGGCCCGGCCCACCGCGTCCCGCTTCCTCGACGAGGACATGAACCGCGTCTGGGACCCGGCCGTGCTGGACGGGCCGCGGCGCTCCGTGGAGCTCGACCGCGCGCGCGCGATGCGGCCGCTGATCGATGGCGTGGACGTGCTGCTCGACCTGCACAGCATGCTGTGGCCGTCCGAGCCGCTGATCCTCAGCGGCCCCACCGCCAAGGGGCGCACGCTAGCCGCCGGCATCGGCTCGCCCGCCATGGTCGTCGCCGATAGCGGGCACGTCAGCGGCCCCCGGCTCATCGACTACGCGCCATTCACCGACCCGGCGCATCCCGCCCGCGCCTGCCTGGTCGAGGCCGGGCAGCACTGGGAACCCGCGACAGTGGAGGCGACCGAGGCCTGCATCGCCGGGCTGCTGCGCCACCTCGGCATGACCGCCCCGGCGAAGCCGTCGGTCGGCGTGGCGGAGGCGCCGCGCTGCGCCGAGGTGACGATGGTCGTGACGGCGGCGACAGGCGGATTCGCCTTCCTGCAGCCGTACCGTGGCGGCGACGTGATCCCGCGCCGCAACACGCTGATTGCGCTGGACGGCGCTGCCGAGATACGCACCCCGCATGACGACTGCCTGCTGGTGATGCCTAGCCTGCGCCCGAGCCGCGGGCACACGGCGGTGCGTCTGGCGCGGTTCGTCGGTAGTGGGTCAGGGTGAGAACAGAAATCGAGAAGGGGCGGGGTATGGAGTCGCTTTCGGCGGATCAGTTATTTCGGAAGGCAGGACTTGTTCTGACCGGGACAGTGGCGTGGGGCGATGCTGTCCCGGAAACCAATCCTGGCGTGTATGCGATCTCGGTCGTAGACCAATCCAAAATACAATACGATGAACGATTTGAACTAGAGCGCCATTATTGGAACCCGGATCAAGAAATTGTCTATATTGGCTCCACGAAGCGGCCATTATCCAAGCGTTTGCAGGAATTCTACAGTCATTTTTATGGCGACGGCTCTCCGCACAGCGGAGGACAGGCTATCCTGCTGTCGAAGTGTGCGAAGGTTATCCAGTGGGTAGCCGTAAAGAAACCTGCCGAGATGGAGTGCCGCTTGCTTGAAACGTTTGTGAAAATGGTCGGCCAGATGCCGTACGGCAATCGCAAGCGCCCCGCTTGCATGTCCAAAGTTTCGAACTGACCTACCACCCGAGCCGCGTAATATAATTTGGGTCCCCATGCCGTTAAGCGAGCCTGCCGAGCGAGAGCTGCTGCACCTGCGCGACATCGAGCTGCGCGGCTACCGCCGGGCTGACGGGCTGTTCGACATCGAAGCGCGGCTGACCGACACGAAGAACTACGGCTTCAGCAACGCCGACCGCGGCCGGATCGAGCCCGGCACGCCGCTGCACCGGATGCTGGCGCGCATGACCCTGGGCGAGGACATGGTGATCACCGCCTTCGAGGCGGCGACCGAGTTCGGCCCCTACACGCTCTGCCCGGACGCGGCGCCGAACTTCGCCCGCCTCGCCGGGCTGCGCGTCGGGCGCGGCTTCATCAAGGCGGCGAACGAGCGGGCCGGCGGCGTGCACGGCTGCACCCACCTGCGCGAGCTGCTGCAGCAGATGGCGACGGTCGCGTTCCAGACGCTGATCGTCGTGCGGCAGCAGCGCGAGACGGAGCCGAACGCCGACTCCACCGCAACCCGGCCGGCCGTATTGAACACCTGCCTGGCCTACGCGTCCGACGGCCCGGTGGTGAAGCGGAACTGGCCGCATCTGTACACGGGGCCGGCTGCCGAGGGATGACGGCCGGACGGTGGCTCGCCTGTGTCCTTGGCGTCCTGCTGTCCGCGCCGGCCGCCCAGGCGGCCTGCCAGCCCGCCCGCTTCAAGGTCGCGATCGACGTCGGGCATCATCGCGCCGCCCCGGGCGCTACGAGTGCTACGGGCGTCAGCGAGTTCACCTATAATCTCCGCCTGGCGGAGACCGTCTCGGCGGCGCTGACCGGCGCCGGGTTCACCAGGCATTTCCTGATCGGCCAGTCCGGCGCGCCGATCGCGCTGGAGGAGCGGACCCGGCAGGCCCTTGCCGGCGGCGCCGCGCTGTTCCTCTCGCTGCACCACGACTCCGTGCAGCCGCAATACCTGTCCACCTGGCAGGTGAACGGCGCCGTCCAGCGCTACAGCGACCGGTTCCGCGGCTTCTCCGTGTTCACCTCGGACCTCAACCGCCAGGCGCGCGCGAGCCGCGAGTTCGCAGCGCTGCTCGGCGAGGCCCTGCTCGCCCGCGGCATGGCGCCGTCGCTGCACCACGCCGAGCCGATCCCCGGCGAGGGCCGGCCGTTGCTCGATCCTCGGCTCGGCCTCTATCGGTTCGACGGGCTGGCCGTGCTGCGGACAGCGGCGATGCCGGCGGTGCTGCTGGAGGCGGCGGTCATCGTCAACCGCGACGAGGAGCAGCAGGTCCGCAGCGGGCTGGTCGCGAGCCGGGTCGCGGCGGCGGTGGTGCAGGCGGTCCGGCAGTTCTGCGGTAGAGGCGCTGTTTAGGATTTCTAGCGGCTACGAGTCACATTCCGGCACTTCGTCGCCCGGCCGGGGCACTCGGGGCAAATCCCCGGGCAAAGACGGAACGGCAGCCGATCTGTACCGCTTTCCGAACCAAAAACAGAATGCAAACTCAGACCTGTAGAGTGGGACGCCAACTCCGACCTTTGGTCTGCTGCACCTGCGTGCCCGGACTTGTGCCCCGGTTACCGGCCGGGGTGACTTGCCCCCGCCGCGGGCCATGAGCCGGTCGAAGGCCGCCCAGTCCGCTCGGCCGCGCCGCTCGGCGAA
>JBBSIT010000666.1:0-3147 GCA_038231995.1 Acetobacterales bacterium
GCCGAACAAGTCGCTCTGCCGAGGGAGCTTGGACACCTTGCCTCCTCGGTTCGGAGCGGCAGCACCGCGCGTCGAAGCAGCACAGATGCCAAGATGGGCTGCAAGCCGCTACGCTCAAGTCGCCCCAATGCGTCACGGTTCCGTCGCGAACCCTCGGCGGCGGGCTGCGTTCACCCTACCAATGGTTAACCCAGCGGCTGCGACTGGTCCGGCTTGGGCCGGCGTTGCGGCCAGCGACAGCAGGAAGCATCCCTATGCGCACCATCGCACACGTCTATGACAGCTACGCCGAGGCATCGCGCGTCGTCTCGGCCCTCGAGGCCGCGGGCATTCCGCAGGACAACATCAGCCTGGTCTCGGGCGACAAGACGGCCGGCAGCGGCACGGCAACCGGGATGACCAGCGGCGACGCCGACCAGGGCGCGGAGACCGGCGCCGGCACGGGCGCGACCATCGGCACCGTGGTGGGCGGCGGCGCCGGGCTGCTGGCCGGCATCGGCTCGCTCGCCATCCCGGGCGTCGGGCCGCTCGTCGCGGCGGGCTGGCTGGTGGCCACGCTGACCGGCGCGGGCGTCGGCGCCGCTGCGGGCGGCCTGATCGGCTCACTGACCGGCGCCGGCATCAGCGAGGCGGACGCAAAGACCTATTCCGAAGGCGTGAGCCGCGGCGGCACGCTCGTGACCGTGCGGGCCGACGACGCCCAGGCCGGGCGGGTCGAGCAGATCATGAAGGGCGGTGCTGCGGGCGGCACGGGCATGCGCACCGGCACTACGGGCACGATCGGCACGGCAGGCGCCTCGGCCCCGAACATGTCCGGCCCGGATGAGACGATCAAGGTGGTGCGCGAGGATCTGGCGATTGGCAAGCGCGCGGTCGAGCGCGGCGGCGTGCGCGTCACCAGCCACGTGGTCGAGACGCCGGTCGAGGAGCAGGTGAACCTGCACGAGGAGAACGTCCGCATCGAGCGCCGGCCGGTCACCGAAGGCGGCACGGTGCCGGACGACGCGTTCCAGGAGCGGGTGATCGAGGTGCGGGCCACGAGCGAGGAGGCGGTGGTCAGCAAGGAGGCGCGCGTCGTCGAGGAGATTGCCATCCACAAGACCGTCGAGGACCGGGTCGAGACCGTCCGCGACACGGCGCGCGAGACCAAGGTCGAGATCGAGGACGACAGCACGGCCAAGAACCGCACGGGCGCCACGACCGACAAGCCCGGCGGCACGCCGCGCCGCTGATCCCGGCACTACGAGACTGCAAAGGGGGAGGGCAGCGATGCCCTCCCCTTCTCGTTTCAGGCCCGGCGCAGCATCTCCGCGATGGCGTCGGATAACTGGCCCAGCGCCGTGCTCATCGCCGCTACGACATCCCGCGTCTCGGGCGTGCGCGGCTCGACCAGCAAGCGGACCGAGCGCGTCAGCGAGGCGCCGCGCCGGCCGCGGCGCACGGCCACCTGCGCCAGGAGCGTCACAGGACCGCTCGCCTCCGCGCCGAATCGCTGGATGTCCACCTCCACGGTCACGTCCGCTTCCGTGGTGATGCTGCCGGCGGTGGTGAACACGGACATGCCAGGCAGCCGGCTGGTCAGGTTCTCCGCGAGCACCCGGCCGATGAGGTCGCCGAACGGTTCGCCCCACCGCTCCCCGCCCGCGACGCGAAGCTGGTAGGCGCCGCCGGCCCGCACGATCTCCGGCCGGTCGAGATAGCCGGCGAGGCCGGGCCGGCGCAGCTCCGCGGTGCGCGGCGCGCGGGGCGGCAGCGGCCGTGCATCGCCGGGCACCGGCGCCAAGGTGTAGTAGGCCGGATCGGGCGAGGTGCATGCCGAGGCGAGCAGCGCCAACACCAGGCTGCGGCGGCCGGGGCGGCTCATCGCATGGCTCCCGCGCGGCCGCGCACGAGGGCTTCCGGGTGGCGGTCCAGGAAGTCGGCGAGCAGCCGGATGCTGCGCGCGGTATCGCCGACCTGCGCCATGGCGCGCTCCAGCTCGCGGCTGAACACCGAGTTGCGTCCGTAGCTGCTGTCGATCGATCCGATCGCACGGTTTGCGCGCACCACGGTCTCCTGCAGGTTGGCGACGATCTCAGGTAGGCGGCGCAGCGCCGGCGTCAGCCCGGCATCGGCGTTGCGCACCAGGGCCTCGACGCCGCCGAGCGTGCCGGTGGCCTGGCGCAGCGTGGCATTCAGGTTGGCGCCGATCTCGGCGAGCGGGAGGCGGTCCAGCTTGCCCGCGATGTCGCTCACGGCGGTCAGGATGTTGTCCAGGCCGCCGCCCTGCGTGGGCAGCACGATGTCGTCGCCCTCGCGCCGCATCTCGAACACGGGCGACTCGCCCTGCATCTTGGGCACGTCCAGCGCCACCACGAGCTGCCCTGTGAGGTAGTTGGCCGTGCTGAGCTGGGCGCGCATGCCGCGGCGCAGGAGCCGGCGCGCGATCTCGACGCCATTCTCGCGCGCCGCCTGGTCCGGTCCCATGATCCGCTCAGGCTGGATGTCGAGCCGGACACGCACCCGCGCATCCCCCTCCGCCGCGTTGAGGTCCAGCGTCACGTCGCGCACGGTGCCGACCTGGATGCCATAGAACTCGACCGGCGCGCCGGGGGCGAGGCCGCGGACGCTGCTCTCGAAATACGCGACGAACGGCACGCTGGCGGTGTAGCCCGCCGCGTCGGCGTCCGCCTGGCTCTTGTACAGCACGAACTCGGCGCCGGGTCCGGGCGGCGGCCCGGATCGGAGGCCCGGCACCGTATCGAACGCGACGCCGCCGGACAGCACGGCCTGCAGCGAGGCGACCTCGACGCGCAGCCCATCCGCCCCGATCTGCACAGAGAGACCGGAGGCGTTCCAGAACTTCGTGCCCTTGCGGATGTACTCGTCGAACGGCGAGCGGACGAAGACCTGCAGCGTGACCGGCCCGCTGCCGTCGCCCAGGTCGTAGCCCAGCACTTCGCCCACGGTGATGTCGCGGTAGAACACCGGCGCGCCGGGGCCGAGCGAGCCGATCCGCTCAGCCTTGATCGTGAAGGTCTGGCCCGGCTCGTCCGAGCGGACCGCAGGCGGCTGCTCCAGCCCGGTGAACTGGAGCTGCTGCTTGCCGTCCCGCTCACCGGGGTCCATCTCGATATAGGCGCCCGACACCAGCGTCTCGATGCCGGA
>JBBSIT010000667.1:0-3135 GCA_038231995.1 Acetobacterales bacterium
CGCCCCGGCCCGCCACGGGGGGCGGCACGTCCGACGCCCGGTTCATCGCCCGGCACTGCCCGGTGATCGAGTTCGGGCTGGTCGGCGCCACGATGCACCAGGCGGACGAATGCGTCCCCGTGCAGGACCTGCGCGACCTCGCGCGCATCTACCGCGCGGTGCTGGACGCGATGCTGCCGTGAACGACCGGCCGCGCAACGTGCTGCTCGGCATCGCCCGACTGGCCCGCGGGCGCGCGGACGGGATCGCGCAGTTCGGCGACACGCCGCAGGCGTTCATGGCGAGTCTCGCGCCGCTGATCGCCTTTCCCCTGGTCGCCAGCGCCTGGCTGCTCCTGAACGGCAGCGTCGGCGAGGCGCTGCTGGGGATGCTGGCCTCGCTCGTCGCCCTGCTCGGGCCGCCGGTGATCTCCCATGCGCTGGCGCGGGCCTGGGGGCGGGAGGCGGCGTGGCTGCGCTACGCGGTCGCGTTCAACTGGTGCCAGTGGGCCATCCCGTTAGTGGCGGTGGCGCTGCTGCTGTCGCTGCGGCTGCTGGCCGGGTTCGGGCTTCCTCCGCCGACGGCGGCCAACGCGTTCGTGCTCGGGCTGGCGGGCTACGCCCTCTGGCTGCACTGGTTCATCCTTCGGCACGGGCTGGCGCTGTCGCGGCTGCAGGCGGTCGCGGCGACGCTGCTCGTGAATGCCGGCACGGTGCTGCTGGCCGTCGGGCCGCGTCTGCTGCTCGCGGCGATCACGGCGTGATACCGCGCAGCATAAGTTCTGACTTATGCGGAGCGGTATCGCGCACAGGGTTGGCGTGGCGGCTGTGCGCCAGACAAGGACTCATACCGGGTCTGCTCTTGGGCAGGCCGGTATGACGCCGCTCGCCTCCGCAATCGCGGGCCTGCGCGGCGCGGCGCTGCTGGCGCGCGGGCAGGCCGAGGGCGCCGCCCTGGTCGAGCCCGGCCGGCAAGGCGCCATCCACAGCTTCTGGGCGCTGGCCGCGTGCCTGCCCCTGTTCGGATTGCTCCGCATCCTCGACGAGAGCGCTCCCGACCCTCCCTTCATCGTCGGCGTGATGACCTACCTCGTCGGGTGGCTCGCCTTCGCCGTGCTGTCGCAACGTGTGGCCGTGGCGCTCGGCGCGGGGGACCGCTGGTTCGGTTTCATCGCCGCGTGGAACTGGTGCAGCGTCGTGCAATACGCCCTGCTCACGGCGGGAAACGTGCCGGCCTGGGTGGGGCTGCCGGGCTGGCTGTCGGCGACGGCCGCCTTGCTAACGACGGGATGGGCCATCTGGCTGGAGTGGTTCGCGACGCGGGTGACGCTGGGCATCGGCCGGGCGGCCGCGGCGGCGCTGGTGCTGTTGGACCTAGCGATCGCCGTCGCCCTCTACGGGTTCAGCGCGGGGAACGGGTCGGCCGGGTAGCGCACGGCGGTGAGGCAGAGCCCGTCCGGCGGCGCCGTTGGCCCGGCCGCGCGCCGGTCCTGCGCCGCTAGCGCCTGCCCGACCTGTTCCGGACGCCAGCGCCCCTCGCCGACCAGCTTCAGCGTGCCGACCATGTTGCGGACCTGATGGTGCAGGAAGCTGCGCGCCTCGGCGGCGACCTCGACGATCTCGCCGCGCCGGATCACGTCCAGCCGGTCCAGCGTGCGCAGCGGGCTGCCCGCCTGGCAGGCGCTGGCGCGGAACGAGGTGAAGTCGTGCCGGCCCAGCAAGGACGTTGCAGCCTCCGCCATCGCGCCGGCGTCGAGCGGGTGCTCCACGTGCCAGGCGCGATGCAGGTCGAGCGCCGGACGCGCGCGGCGGTTCAGGATGCGGAAGCGGTAGGCGCGTCCGATGGCGGAGAAGCGCGGATGCCAGCCCGCCGGCGCCGGGGCTGCACGGAGCACGACCGCCGGGTGCGGCCGCAGATGATAGTTCAGCGCGTCCCGCACCTTGCCGGCGGCGAGGCCGTCCGGGAGGGACAGCATCGCCACCTGCCCCTCCGCGTGCACGCCCGAATCCGTGCGCCCGGCGGCGGAGCAAGGCACCGGAGCGCCGCCGCTGAGGCGGGACGCCGCCGCCTCCAGGACGGACTGCACGGACACGCCGCTGCCCTGGCGCTGCCAGCCGACGAACGGGGTGCCGTCGTACTCGATGAGCAGCGCCCAGGTTGTCACGCCAACTGCGACCCGGCCGGCACGGGCAACCCGCGCAGCAGCGCCTCCGCCGCCATGGGCGCGCGGCCCGGCCGCTGCACGCGCAGCAGCCGCAGCGCGCCCTCGCCGCACGTGACCAGCAGCTGGTCATCCAGCACGGTTCCGGGCGGGCCTTCTCCGGCCTCCGGCATCGCGTCGTGCACCTTCAAAGTCTCGCCATCCAGCACCGTCCATGTACCGGGCCACGGATTGAGCGCACGCACCTGCCGGTCCAGCTCGGCGGCGCTGCGCGTCCAATCGAGCCGCCCGTCGTCGCGGGTCAGCTTGGGGGCGTAGGTGGCGCCGGCCTCGGGCTGCAGCACGGGAGGCGGCGCCTCGTCGAGCGCACGCAGGATCAGCCGCGCGCCCATCGCGGACAGCGCGTCGTGCAGCCCGGCCGCCGTCGTGCGCGGGCCGATCGGCACGGCCTCGCGCAGCAGCATGTCCCCGGTGTCCAGCCCGGCGTCCATCGGCATGATCGTGACCCCGGTCTCCACGTCCCCGGCCAGCACCGCGGCCTGGATCGGACCGGCTCCGCGCCAGCGCGGCAGCAGGCTCGCGTGGATGTTGAGGCAGCCGCGGCGAGGCGCTGTCAGCATGGCGGGCGGCAGGATCAGGCCGTAGGCGGCGACGACGGCGGCGTCCAGGCCGAGTGCGGCGAACTCGGACTGCGCCGCCGGGTCGCGGCGCAGGCGCGCTGGCGTACGGACGGAAAGACCGAGCGCGTCGGCGGCGGCGTGAACCGGGCAGGGCGTCAGCGCCTGGCCGCGTCCGGCGGGGCGGGGCGGCTGGCTATAGACGGCCGCGATCTCGTGCCCGGCGACATGCAGCGCCCGCAGCGCCGGCACGGCGAAGGCCGGGCTGCCCATGAAGGCAAGGCGCAGGCCGGCCACTACTCCGCCGCTTTCTGGCGAAGCTCCTTCGCCAGTCGCCGCATGATCATGTTCCGCTTCAGGGCCGACAGGTGATCGACG
>JBBSIT010000668.1:0-3134 GCA_038231995.1 Acetobacterales bacterium
ACGCTTTCCAAGCGTGCGCCTTAAGCCGCTCGGCCATCCCTCCGGCGCGGGCGCACCCTACCAGCGCGCACTCTCAACGCAAGCCGGATCAAGCATCCATCTTCAACGCGGCCAGGAAGGCCGATTGCGGGATCTCCACCTTGCCGAACTGCCGCATGCGCTTCTTGCCTTCCTTCTGCTTGTCCAGCAGCTTGCGCTTGCGGCTGATGTCGCCGCCGTAGCACTTGGCCGTCACGTCCTTCGACAGCGCGCCGATCGTCTCGCGCGCGATCACCCGGCCGCCAAGGGCCGCCTGAATGGCAATCTTGAACAATTGCCGGGGGATCAGCTCCTTGAGCTTGGCGCAGATCGACCGGCCTCGCGCCTCGGCGGCGCTGCGGTGGGCGATGAAGCTCAGCGCGTCCACCGGGTCCAGGTTGACGAGGATGCTGATGCGCACGAGGTCGCTCTCCTCGTAGCCGTCCATCGCGTAGTCGAAGCTCGCGTAGCCGCGGCTGACCGACTTCAGCCTGTCGTAGAAGTCGAACACGACCTCGTTGAGCGGCAGGCGATACACCGCCATCGCCCGGTTGCCGACATAGGTCAGATCGGCCTGTTGCCCGCGCCGGTCGTTGCAGAGCGTCAGCACGGAGCCGAGATAGTCGTCCGGCACCATGATGGTGGCCCTGATCCACGGCTCCTCGATCTTGGCGATCTGCGTGGGGTCGGGCATGTCGGCCGGGTTGTGCAGCTCCGTGACGACGCCCTTGATGTTGTGCACGCGATAGACCACGGACGGCGCCGTGGCGATCAGGTCCAGGTTGAACTCGCGGGTCAGCCGCTCCTGGATGATCTCGAGGTGCAGCAGCCCGAGGAAGCCGCAGCGGTAGCCGAAGCCGAGCGCCGCCGACGTCTCCGCCTCGTAGTGGAAGCTCGAATCGTTCAGCCGCAGCTTGCCCAGGGACTCGCGCAGGTTCTCGAAATCGTCCGCGTCCACCGGGAAGAGGCCGCACCACACCACGGGGATGCTGGGCTTGAAGCCCGGCAGCGGCTTGGCCGCCGGGTTGCGGTCTTCGGTGATGGTGTCGCCCACGTTGCAGTCCGCGACTGTCTTGATGGCCGCGGTGATGAACCCCATCTCGCCCGGCCCGAGATCGCCGGTTGGCACCATCTTGGGCGTGAACACGCCGACCTGCTCGACCTGATGCGTGGCGCCGTTGCTCATCATGCGGATCTTCTGCCCGCGCTTCAGCCGCCCGTCCTTGACGCGCACCAGGATGACGACGCCGAGATACTGGTCGTACCAGCTATCGACCAGCAGCGCGGTCAACGGCGCCGCCGCGTCGCCCTTGGGCGGCGGCAGCCGGGTCACGAGCGCCTCCAGCACGCCCTCGATGTTCAGCCCGGTCTTGGCGCTGATCATCACCGCGTCGTCCGCCGGCAGCCCGATCACGTCCTCGATCTGCTGCTTCACCCGGTCCGGCTCGGCGGCCGGCAGGTCGATCTTGTTCAGAACCGGCACGATCTCGTGGTTCGCGTCGAGCGCCTGATAGACGTTGGCCAGCGTCTGCGCCTCTACCCCCTGGGACGCATCGACCACCAGCAGCGAGCCCTCGCACGCCGCCAGGCTGCGGCTGACCTCGTATGCGAAGTCCACGTGGCCCGGCGTGTCCATCAGGTTCAGCTCATACGTCAGCCCGTCCTTGGCCTTGTATTCCAGCCGCACCGTCTGCGCCTTGATGGTGATGCCGCGCTCGCGCTCCAGGTCCATGTTGTCCAGGACCTGGTTGGTCATCTCCCGGTCGGTCAGCCCGCCGCAGGCCTGGATCAGCCGGTCGGCCAGCGTGCTCTTGCCGTGGTCGATATGCGCGATGATCGCGAAGTTGCGGATGCGGTCGAGCGGGGTGTCGGTCATGCCGCAGATGTAGGCGCAAACACCAGCAATGTCAGCGACGCAACGCAAATCACCGCAACGCCGCTCCCGTCGCCTTCGCGACCGCCGCGACCACCTTCGCGCACGCCGCCTCGATCTCCGCGTCCGTGAGCGTCCGCTCGCGCGGCTGCAGCACCACCTCGACGCCCACCGACTTCTGGCCCGGCGGCACCTTCTCGCCGTCATACACGTCGAACACCGATGCGCCCGAGATCAACGCCCGCTCCGCCCCGCGCGCCGCTCGCAGCACGGCGTCGGCCGGCACATCCGCGCCGACCAGGAACGCAAAGTCCCGCCGCACCGGATGGAACTCCGGCAAGTCCGGCGCCGCCCGGCGCCTGCGCTTCGGCTCCGGCACCGCGTCCAGGAATAGCTCGAACGCCGCCGCACCCTGCAGGTCCAGCGCCGCCTGCACGCCCGGATGGAGCTCGCCGAACGTCGCCAGCACCAGCTTCGGCCCCTGCCGCGCCACGCCGGACCGGCCGGGATGGTAGAACCCCGGCGCGTCCGCCGTGACGCTCAGGCTCTCCATCGGCAGCCCCAATGCCGCCAGCGCCGCCATCACGTCCGCCTTCGCGTCCATCGCGCCGAACGGCCGGGCGGGTGCTCCCGGATGCCGCGGCGTCTGCCCGGCCCGCAATCCGGCCGCCACAAGCTGCTGCCCGCCCTCGCTGAACGCCGGCCCTACCTCGAACAGCCCGGCGTCCGGCAGCCCTCGCGCCGCGTTGCGCCCCGCCGCCAGCGCGAGCGTAGCTATCGGCGTGGGCCGCATCTGGTCCAGGTCCGACGCGATCGGGTTGAGCAGGCGCAATGCCTCCGGCGCCGCCCCGAACAGCGCGGCCCGCGCGTGGTCCATGAAGCTGAACGTCACGCATTCCAGCAGCCCGCGCGCGGCGAGCGTGCGCCGGGCAAGGGCGGCGCGCACCTGGCGCGGCGTCAGCGTCGCCGGCGGCACGGCGGCGGCGCGGGGCAGGGATACCGGCGGGATGCTGTCCAGCCCGCGCAGCCGCAGCACTTCCTCGACCAGGTCCGCCTCGGGCTCGACGGCGGCGCAACCCTCGGCCGCTGCCCGCGCCCGGTCGGCTGGCAACTCGGGCGCCTGGTCCAGCACGATCGGCGCCGCGATGTCGTTGCGCCAGGACGGCAAGGCGACCTGCACCGCCGCCTCGGTCCGCGCCTCGATCGCGAAGCCCAGGCGGGTGAGGGCGCCCACGGCCTCGTC
>JBBSIT010000669.1:0-3127 GCA_038231995.1 Acetobacterales bacterium
ACAGGCGCGATCTTAGGAGGCCAGTCTTTCCAAACACTTGGTGGTTCGTTGCCGTTCCGGCGAATAAGATGGGTTAGTCCAGGCTCGGGTTGCGATGGAGCGGATGTGGTCGGGCATGGCCATGAGGGCGTTCCAGGCGGTGCAGCACGCCTCGACGATGGCGTCGTAGTTGGCGAACACACGGTTCGAAAGCTGGTTCTGCCGGAGGTATTGCCACACGTTCTCCTGCGGGTTCAGTTCCGGCGAATACGGCGGCAGGCGCAGCAGGCTGACGTTGCCGGGCACCTTCAGACGCCCGCCGGTCTGGTGCCAACCCGCACCGTCCAGCACGACGACAGCGTGCGCGCCGACTGCGACGTGGCGGCTGATCTCCGCCAGATGCAGGCCCATGGCTTCGGCATTGGCGTGAGGCAGCACCAGCGCTGCACCCACGCCACGGTCCGCGCAGACGGCGCCGAACAGGTAAGCCGACTGCCCTTGTCGGCCCACACGTAGGTCAGCGTGCCCTGCTGGCCGACGCGGGCCTCGTCCTGGTGCCAAACCTCGATGGGCGTTTTTGCAGCGCGCACAGCTTCGGGCAGCACAGCGGTCATAAGGGCGATGAACTCGGACCGAAAGACGCTTGCGCCACAACGTCCGCCTTGGGATGGCGCGGGCGCGTGGACACGCGGGCGAAGCGGAGCCGATGCAGCAGCTTGCCTACGCTACGCTCATGCAGGGCAACGCCCCACTCACGCGCGAGCCGCGCCTGGATGTCCACGCAGCGCCAGCGCACGACGCCGTCCACCTCGACATCGGGCCCACGCCGTATCCAGTCCGCGACCTCAGCCTCCTGCTCGGGCGACAGCCGGGACGGCGCTCCGCCGCCATGTCGGTCGCTCAAGCCTGCAAGACCGTCCGCGTTGTAGCGATGCACCCAGTCGCGCAGGGTTTGCCGGTTCATGCCCGCCGCCCGCGCCGCGTCCTCGCGCTTGCAGCCGTCCAGGATCAGCGCCAGCGCCAACAGCCGACGCGCAACGGAAGCGTCCACCGAGCAGGCCGCGTGACGGCGCAATGCTGTCGCCGTGTGCTCCGTCCGCGTGATCGCAACCGTCATGTCCGCCTCCACCTTCGTGCAGGCAAACCCAACCACTCAGCCCCGAGCCGGACCTACTCACGTTTGAGTTAAACCCCGTCCAGTTTGAAACCCGTGGTCCTGAGCGCTGCCGGTAGGAGGGGTAGGAGAGGCTCTCCCCTGAATGGTGCGGCGACCAGGGAAACGGCACTATGCTTTCCAAACTGGACGCGGTTTAAAACAAATGGCGGTTGGTATTACCTGGAAATGGCACTTTTTGAACCACGCCCGCCGCTCGCCGTCATCCACCTGGGCAGTAACGATTTCTTTGACATCGCCGTGAGAAGTGAGTAGTTCCTTGTCGGTCGATGGCTCGGCCTGAACTGCTGGGGTGACCGGGTTCGGCAACCCAACGACCGACGATCCAACGAAAGGGCGAGAAAACATGATCAAGGGAACGAAGCCGAGCGTCCGCCTGAGGGTGACGTGGTCCGACATCCGCCTGAAGACGGCCATCCGGCCGCTTTAGGCGCTCCAGGAGGGGTCCCGCCCGCGTGGCGGTCCCCCTTCCTTGATGCGGTGCGAGGGAGAGGGCATGGGGAACGACGCCGATCCGGCCGCAGACGGCGCAGTGCAAGCCGAGGACACCGAGTTCACGCCGCTCGCCGAGGCTCGAACCGTTCTGGAGCGCGTGCGCGCCCTCAACGGCGTCACGTGGGAGTGGATTGACGAGCGCCACCGCACCGACGAGCGCCGGCGCTACATGGACCTCATCGCCCAAGAGGTCCAGAAAGCGTTCCCGGAGGCCGTCGTCTCCCACGAAGAGGGCCTGATGGTCGACTACGCGGGGCTCGTCGGCGCGCTCGTCGAAGCGATCAAGGAGCTTGCGACGCGGGTCGAGTCGCTCGAAGCGGCCGCGCATCCCGCATCCGGCCACCCTTCGTGACAGTGGTCCTCCTCGTAGCCCACCCGTGACGAGGCGGGCGCCGGGGACACCGAAGGACAGGACGTGGTTTCTGGCGCACCACTTCGCACACCACGTCGACCGCGTCTGCGCGGGCGCGTGGGAAACGACGCTGCATCGCCTAGCGAAGGAGGTGATTGCCGCGAATCGCTCCATCCTGCTCCCCGAGGCGCTCGCAGTCCTGGGGCAGGCGAGCGAGCGCGTGGCCGGATCCGTCACCTTTCGCTACGACGGGGCCGAGCTCGAGGTCGACATTGGCGCTATCAGGCCCGACGTCGTGATCCGGGGCAGGGGTCGTGAACTCGCCGTCGAGGTGGCGGTGACCCATGTCTCGGACGCGGCCAAGATCGATGCGCTGCGCCGCCGCGGGCTGGCCGCGATCGAGATCGACCTGTCGCGGGCTCCCCGCCACGCGACCCGCGGCGAGCACACCGATCTCATCCTGTGCTCCGCCCCCCGGCGGTGGCTGCACAACGTCCGGGTCGAGCAGGCGATGGCCCGGCTGCGGGCGGACGAGGCACGCCGCCGAGAGGCGCTTCACGGCAGGATCGCCGCTGACGTCAAGGCCACCTGGCATGCGCCTTCCAGGCCCGGCCACCCCGAATGGCGGCAGCGGGCGCAGGACGCCGGGTTCGCCGGCGATGTAGGCCTTGAGATCGCGGGATCGCGGTGCTTCTCGGCCGACGTGGCCACGTGGCAGGCCGTCGTGCTGGACTTCGCGGTGATGCGCGTCCCTGGGCAGGCGTTCTCCGCCGAGAACGCGCTCCAGGTCTTGCATGAGGCCGGCATGACGAAGGGCCTCTTCGCCGTGCGGCGCAGGTGGGACGCCGACCTCGTGTCGGTCCTGCGCGCCGAGGTACCGGGCTTCGTGCCGCCGGACCAGGCGATGGCGACCTACGCCGACGCGCTGGTCGGGCGCGGCGTGCTGTCCCGTGCCCGGGGCGGCCGGTGGCAATCGGACGGATACTGTTGGCGAAGTCACCGGACTGCCCAGCCGCATAAACTGCTGCGGGAAGTTTGGTTGACGACATAACCTGGAATCGGACAATTCTAGCAAACTATTCTTAAGTCGCCCAACTGTAGCGCACATAGTTCGGACCGTTTTAGAG
>JBBSIT010000670.1:0-3126 GCA_038231995.1 Acetobacterales bacterium
GGGCCGCGCGGGAGATCGCGGAGCGCGGCACCTTCGGCTTCGTCGCGGATGCGATGCCCACGCCCGAGGTGAACGCCCGCATGGCCGAACACGCGCGGTCCGGGGAATAAAGCCCCCGGCGCGGCGTCCCATAGGCAAGCATGCCCGATCGCGCCGCCCTGATCGAGCCGCACATCCCCGCCCTGCGGCGCTACGCCTGGGCGCTGTGCCGCGACGGGCATGAGGCGGATGACCTCGTGCAGGACTGCCTGGAGCGGGCTTTGTCCGCGTGGCATCTGCGCCGGGTCGAGGGCAGCGTGCGGGCCTGGCTGTTCGCGATCCTGCACAACGGCTTCCTGAGCGGCCGGCGGCGGGAGGGGCGACGCGGGCCGCATGGACCGCTGGAGGAGGCCGACGAGCCCGGCCAGGACGCGACCCAGGAGGACAGGCTGGTCATGCACAACGTGGTCACGGCGCTCGGCACCTTGCCGGACGATCAGCGCGCCGTGCTGCTGCTGGTGGGCGTCGAGGACCTGTCCTACGCGGAGGCGGCGCATGTGCTGGGCGTGCCGGTCGGCACCGTGATGTCGCGGCTGAGCCGCGGGCGCGAGCGGCTGCGCCGTGCCGTCGAGGGCGAGCGCCCCACGCTGCGGAGGGTGAAGTGAGCGATCCCGACCGGCCGGTGGGCGAGGACGAGCTGCAGGCCTGGGTGGACGGCCGGCTCCCGCCCGGCCGCATGCAGGAGGTGGAGGCCTGGCTGGACCGCAACCCGGCGGAGGCGGCCCGCGCCGCGCAGTATCGGGCGCAGCGCGACGAGTTGCGCGCGCGGTTCGCGCCGAGGCACGGCCAGCCCGTGCCGCCCCGGCTGCGCGTGGCGGCGCTGCAGGCGCGCCGGCGGGAGGCATTCCGGCGGCGCCTGACGAGCATCGCGGCCGGGCTCGTCCTGCTGCTCGCGGGCGGCGCGGGCGGTTGGCTCGCGCGGGGGATGGCGCCGGACGCCTCCGCCATGCTCGCGGCCGACGCGGTGGACGCGCACAAGCTGTTCGTGACCGAGGTGCGGCACCCGGTCGAGGTCCCGGCCAGCCAGGAGGCGCACCTGGTCCAGTGGCTGTCCAACCGTCTCGGCCGCAAGCTGCGCGTGCCGGACCTGGCCCCGCTCGGCTTCCGGCTCATGGGCGGGCGATTGCTGCCCGGCGACGGCGCCCCGGCGGCGCAGTTCATGTATGAGGACGGGAAAGGCGCCCGGCTCACCCTCTACATGCGCGCCGAGCCCGGCGATGCCGGGACCGGCTTCGAGCTGGTGGAGCGCGGCGGCGTCACCGGGTTCCGCTGGGTGGAGGGCGGCTTCGGCTACGCCGTGCTGGCCGATTTCGGGCGCGAGCGCCTGCTGCCGGTGGCGGAGGCGGTGCACCGCCAGCTCACGCCAGTGGAATAAAGCGGCGCTGGCAGCGTCACCCCTGAAGCCGGCGCATCCAGCCCCGGCCCAGCCCTGGAGGCCCCCATGCCGGCTCTTCCCGCATCCCGCGCCGCCCTGGCGCTCGCAGGCGCCCTGTTCCTCGCCGCAGCCCCGGCGCGCGCCGCCATCATCGACCCCACCGGTGATTTCCTGAGCACCTATGCCTTCACGAAAGGCGCCGACCTCGACGTGACCGCGGCCAACGTCACGTTCGATGGCAGCCGCTTCGCCCTGTCGGCGACCCTCAACGGTGCAATCGGCACCACGGCGGGCGCATTCTACGTGTTCGGCATCGACCGCGGCGCGGGCACGGAGCGCTTCAACACCGGAGTCCTCCCGATCGGCGCAGGGATCAGGTTCGACAGCGTGTTCATCCTGCGCCCCGACGGGACCGGCGCGTTCAATGACTTGCTCACCAACGTCAGCACCCCTCTGGCGGCCGGCAATATCCAGGTCAGCGGCAACACGATCAGCGGCACCTTGTTGCTGAGCCTCGCCACGTCCCAGGGCCAGGCCGCATCGGAATACGGCTTCAACCTGTGGCCGCGACTGGGGGCCGGGAACAACAACCAGATCTCCGACTTCGCGCCGGACAACTCGTCGTTCCGCGCGACTGCCGTGCCGGAGCCGGCCTCCCTGTCGCTGCTCGGCCTCGGCGTGGCCGGGATGGCGGCCCTGCGCCGGCGCCGCCCCGTCTGACGCGGGCCGGGGCGGGAGGCCCTATCAGCCGCCCGTCTTGCCCGCCGGTTTCGCCTTCCCGTGCTCGACGTTCTCGACGCCGGCCCTGGTGCCGCCGAGCCGGTCCGCGCCGCCGGCGCCCGGGGTGCCCGGCTTCTTGTGGTTGCCGGTGTCCTGCTCCCCGTCCGTGTGGTCGATGTTCTTCTCGGTATGCGGCTGCTTCATTGCTCCCTCCTGCTGGTTCGTAAGGGATCAACGTGCCGCGGCGGCGCGGGTTCGGGGCGGACAATCCGGCCGGAATGGGGTAATCGAAGGACCATGAACACCCCCCGCACCCGCGCCGCCGGGTTCTGCGCCCGCTTCGGCCTGCGCGTTCCCGTCCTGCTCGCGCCGATGGCCGGCGCCTGCCCGCCCGCGCTCAGCGCCGCCGTCGCCAACGCGGGCGGCCTCGGCGCATGTGGCGCGCTGCTCATGGAGCCGGCCGCCATCGCCGCATGGGCGGCCGAGTTCCGCGCCGGCAGCAACGGCGCGTTCCAGCTCAACCTCTGGATCCCCGACCCGGCGCCCCCGCGCGACCCGGCGCATGAGGCCGAGGTCCGCGGCTTGCTCGGCGCCTGGGGACCGCCCGTGCCGGCCGACGCCGGAGATGCGGCGCCGCTCGACTTCGCCGCCCAGTGCGACGCGTTGCTGGAGGCCGGCCCGCCCATCGTCTCCTCCGTCATGGGCCTCTACCCGCCGGAGTTCGTGGCACGCCTGAAGGCGCGCGGCATCGCGTGGTTCGCCAACATCTCCACCGTCGCGGAGGCCACCACCGCCGAGGCCGCGGGCGCCGATGTGGTCGTAGTGCAGGGCATGGAGGCGGGCGGCCACCGCGGCTGCTTCGACGCGGCCGAGGCCGAGCGCGGGCTGGTCGGCCTGTTCGCCCTGCTGCCGGCGGTGGTGGACGCGGTGCAGGTCCCGGTCGTCGCGACCGGCGGCATCGCCGACGCGCGCGGGGTCGCGGCGGCGCTCAC
>JBBSIT010000671.1:0-3115 GCA_038231995.1 Acetobacterales bacterium
ATCGCGCGCAGCCTGGTGGTGCAGCCCAAGCTGCTGCTGATGGACGAGCCGTTCGCCGCGCTGGACGAGTTCACCCGGCACGCGCTGCAGGACGACCTGCGGCGACTCTGGGCGAGCGCCGGGTGCAGCGTCGTGTTCGTGACGCACTCGATCTACGAGGCCGCCTACCTCGCCCGCCGCATCGTCGTGATGTCGCCGCGGCCGGGCCGGATCGCGGCCGAGATCGGTTCGGCGCTTGGCGAGGATGGGGACCGGCGGCTCGACCCCGCCTACACGGCGCTGGTCGCTGACGTGATCAAGGCCATGCGGGCCGCCCGTGCGGCGTGACCCGGTCGCCCCCACCCTGTTCGGCGTGCTCGCGCTCGTGCTGTGGGAGGCTGCGGTCCACGCGTTTGCCGTTCCGAGCTATATCCTGCCGGGCCCGGTGGCGATCGGGCAGGCGTTCCTGGCCGCCCCTGCCCTGCTGCTCGGCTCGCTCCTCTCCACCCTGGCGGTGACCGCGGCGGCGCTGCTGGCAAGCTGCGCGCTCGCCGTGGCCATGGCGGGGTTGATCGCCACCAGCCGGCTGGCGCGGGCGGCGATCCTGCCCTGGGCGATCGTGCTGCAGGTGACGCCGATCGTCGCCATCGCGCCGTTGATCATCGTCTGGGTAGGTGATCCGTTCGTCTCGCTGGTGGTGTGCGCGACGATCGTCGCCTTCTTCCCGGTGTTCTCGAACACGGCTGCCGGGCTGGCGGCGGCGCCTTCGGAGCTGCTGGACCTGTTCCGGCTGAACGGCGCCAGCCGGTGGCAGACGCTCATGCTGCTGCGGCTGCCGGCCGCCCTGCCCTATTTCCTGGCCGGGCTGCGTGTCTCGGGCGGGCTGGCGCTGGTGGGCGCGGTGGTGGCCGAGTTCGTGGCCGGGTCCGGCGGGTTCGCGTCAGGCTTGGCCTACCGCATCCTCGAGGCCGGCTACCGGCTGCAGATCCCGCGCATGTTCGCCGCCCTGGTGCTGCTCTCGATGGCGGGGATCGCCATCAACGCGCTGCTCGGCGCGCTCGAAGCGTGGCTGTTGCGGCGGCAGGGGGCGGCTTGAACGTGTCTGAACACGCTGCCACAACACGCGCGGAGGAGAGACGGACTGGCTGATCCCAAGCGCATGAGCGAGGCGCAGCGCGCCTACGAGCAGAAACGGGCCGCCAAGGCGGGCAAGCCGCTCGACACCTGGCTCGAGCAGAAGCGTAAGCGCCAACAGCAGGACGCCAAGCAGGACGCCCCGGTCTCGCCGCCCAAGAAACCGGGTCTGTTCGGCCGACTGCTGGACCGCGCGCACAAGCCGCTGAAGCCGTGAACAGCGCAGCTAACGGGCAATGACGCCGTACTGTCGCCGGCAGGTCCACCGGCTGGACGTGATTCACCTGCGGCCGGCCGGGTCTCGGAGTCGGCGACGCGCGGCGCGGCCGTGATCGCCCGGCCCGCGGCGACCGACGACCCGGCCCGCCGCCTGATCGACGCCGCGCTCCAATACGGCGTGCGCGACAACGTCACCGCGGTGGTGGTGGAATACGGCCCCGCCGACGACGACGCCACCTTGTTGCGGAGGCTTTAGCTTGGCGACACTCGGCCTGCGCGAGGTCCGCAAGACCTTCGGCGCCACACAAGTCGTGCACGGCGTCACGCTCGACGTCGCCGACGGCGAGTTCGTGGTGCTGATCGGCCCTTCCGGCTGCGGCAAGAGCACGATCCTGCGCATGGTCGCCGGGCTGGAGGAGGTCACGTCCGGCGAGATCCGCATCGACGGCGCGGCCGTCACCGAGCGCGACCCGGCGCAGCGCGACGTCGCCATGGTGTTCCAGGATTACGCGCTCGACCCGCATATGAGCGTGGCGGAGAACATGGGCTTCTCGCTGCGCTATCGCGGCGTGCGGCGGGGCGAGATAAGGCGCCGGGTGGCCGAGGCCGCCCTCGTGCTGGACATCGCCCACCTGCTCGAGCGGCGGCCGCGCGAGCTGTCGGGCGGGCAGCGCCAGCGCGTGGCGATGGGGCGCGCGATCGTGCGCGACCCCAAGCTGTTCCTGTTCGACGAGCCGCTCTCCAACCTCGACGCCAAGCTGCGGGTGCAGATGCGCACCGAGCTGAAGCGCCTGCGCGACCGGCTGCGCGCGACCACGCTCTACGTCACCCACGACCAGGTCGAGGCCATGACGCTGGCCGACCGGATCGTCGTGCTCCGGGCCGGGCGGGTCGAGCAGGTCGGCACGCCGGAGGCGGTCTATGATCGGCCGGCGAGCGCGTTCGTGGCCGGGTTCATGGGGGCGCCGGCGATGAACCTCATCCCCTGCCGGCTGGAGGCGGGCGCGGCGATGCTGCCGAACGGCGGCGCGCTGCCGCTGCCGGGCCACGCCGGGAGCGCCTGCGACATCTGGCTCGGGATCCGGCCGGAGAGCCTGGCCTGGCTGCCGCCGGAAGCGCCCGCTTCGGCGGCGGAGTTCCGCGGCCCGGCCCGCGTGGTCGAGCCGCTCGGCGCGGAGACCTTGGTCACGCTCGACGTCGGCGAGGCCGAGCTGCACGCGCGCATTCCCCCGCGCAGCGTGCGCGCGGCCGGTGAACCGGTCCGGCTGCGGGTCGACCCGCGCGAGCTACACGTGTTCGCCCGCGACGAGGCTGGGCTTCGGCTTTAGCGCTTTTGCGGGCGTCAGAATCCGCGTCAAAGCCTCCGCGAGGTCGTCGATGTGGTAGGGCTTGCGCAGCACCGGCACGCCGATCGGTTCGGCGCCCGGGCCGCCGCCCGTGTAGCCCGTGGTCAGCAGCACGGGCAGGCCCGGCCGCCGCCGCGTCGCTTCCCGCGCGAGCGCCAGCCCATCCATGCCGCCCGGCATCATCACGTCCGTGAACAACAGGTCCACCCGGCGGCCGTCCGCGAGCGCGCCGAGCGCGGCCGCGGCGGTGCTCACGCGGGTCGGCGCATCCCCGAGCTGGGTCAGCATGTCGACCACGAGCGCCGCCACAACGTCGTCGTCCACGCAGACCAGGATCGAGCCGCGCGCCGCCGGCTGCGTTCCGGCGCCCTCCTTCCCCGCCGCCGGCGGCGGCGCCGCGGGCGCTTGCGCCATCGGCAGCAGCAGGCTGACCGTGG
>JBBSIT010000672.1:0-3114 GCA_038231995.1 Acetobacterales bacterium
CCAGACACGCCAGCACAATCAACGCGCTCCAGAAAAAAACTGCTACCTGTGGCCCTTGGGACTCACCGCAGGCTATCCGGGAGGTGGTTGGCAGTTACGTGTTTCCTTCATTGACGATAAAGGATATAGTCCTCATATCCGATGTATCGACATTGAACGTGATGATTTTTCATGGCCCAGCACTTCCTCCGCCACGGCTCGCTCACTCAGCATCGCAACCGTGCTGCGGAGACGGATGTGCAGCCTGAGCGGATGTCCGCCGGCTCCCCCTTCAATCCGTGTGGCGCTCTCGGACAGGTTCGGGGCCAGTGGTGGCTGGTGCTACATAATACCGCATCAACCCGGACAGCTCCTCAACGCAAGCTGTGCGGCAGCAGGCGGCCCCACCCTCATTCCGCCTTCGCCCGCACTCCCAGCAGGTGCGCGATGGCAAACGTCAGGTCCGGCCGGTTCAGCGTGTAGAAATGGAACTCGTCCACGCCGTTGGCCTGCAATAGCCGCACCTGCTCGGCGGCGACGATGGCGGCGATCATGCGCCTCGTCTCCGGGTCGTCCTCGGTGCCCTCGAACAGCGGGCCGAGCCAGTCCGGCACGGAGGCGCCGCACATCGCGCTGAACTTCGCGGCCTGGGCGTAGTTCGACACCGGCATGATGCCCGGCACGATCGGCGCGCTCAGCCCCGCCGCCAGCGCCCGGTCGAGGAAGCGCAGGAACACGCTCCCGTCGAAGAAGTACTGGGTGATGGCGCGCGTGGCGCCGGCGTCCAGCTTGCGCTTGAGGTTGTCGAGGTCCTGCTCCGGGCTGAGCGCCGTGGGGTGCGTCTCGGGATAGGCGGCGACCGAGATCTCGAAGTCCGCCACGCGCCGCAGGCCCGCGACCAGGTCGGCGGCGTAGGCGTAGCCGTCGGGGTGCGGCACATACTGCTGACCCGGCGGCGCGTCCCCGCGCAGGGCGACGATGTGGCGCACGCCCGCGTCCCAGTACTGCCGGGCCACGTCGTCCACCTCGCCGCGGCTGGCGCCGACGCAGGTCAGGTGCGCCGCAGGCACCAGCGAGGTCCCCTGCACGATGCGCGTGAGCGTCGCGTGGGTGCGCGCCTGGGTGGTGCCGCCCGCGCCGTAGGTGACGGAGACGAATCGCGGCGCGAGCCGTTCGAGCCGGCGGATGCAGGTCCAGAGCTGCGATTCCAGCGCCTCGGTCCGCGGCGGGAAGAACTCGAAGCTCAGCGCGGGGGGCGCCACCGCGGCATTGGGCGCCGGCAGCCCGGCGAATCGCGGACCGGTCAGCCAACGCTCCAGGGTCGCCGGGGCAGCCTGGGAGGGATGATGGGAGGAGATTTGGTTCATGAGCCAGGCATCCAAGCTGTCCGGGGCGCGTTCGAGGGCGTGGCAGCGCTTATACTGGAGTGCGGGCCGTAGGTCATCTCTAGGAATATGGCTCCATATTGCCCGTCCGACTGGACTTCAATGCCAATCCGTTGCTTACATCCGCGCTGTCTCGTATGCCGGCTTGCCTGCCCGCCGCGACGTTCACATGAGGGATACGATGCGACTCGCCCTACCCCGCCTGCTGCTCGCCGCGGCCCTGCTCTCCCTCGGCGCCTGCGCCACACGCCCGCCGGCCGATGATGCCGAGGCGATGGAGGAGTACCGCCAGAACAACGACCCGCTCGAGCCCACCAACCGGGTATTCTACGCAATCAACAACGGCATCGACACCGTCGTTCTGCGCCCCGTAGCGCAGGGCTACCGGGCCGTGGTGCCCGGCGCGATCCGCCGTCCGATCCGCAACGTGCTGGCCAACATCAGCAGCCCCGTGCTGTTCGCCAACGACGTGCTGCAGGCCAAGCCGCAGCGGGCCGGCGATACCCTGATGCGCTTCCTGATCAATACGACCGCCGGGGTCGGCGGCGTGTTCGACGTCGCGACCGACTGGGGCTACCCCGCCCATGGCACGGATTTCGGCTTCACCCTGGCGCTGTGGGGCCTGCCGGACGGGCCATTCCTGTTCCTGCCGGTGCTCGGCCCCAGCAACCCGCGCGACGCCACCGGCTTCGCCGGCAACATCGTGCTCGACCCGTTCACCTGGGCGACCTTCGGCGGCGACCAGGTGTTCGGCTGGTCGCGCTTCGGCGTGGGCGCCGTCGATGCGCGCGAGCGTTTCCTGGACCCGATCGAACAGGTGAAGCGCACCGCGCTCGACCCGTATGCAACCTTCCGCAGCCTGTATCGTCAGAACCGCCAGTCGGAGATCGAGAAGACCCGGGAGGAAGACCCGGTGACGACTCCGGCCTGGTTCCTGAACCGATAGAAGGCTGCACCGCTCCATGCTGACACGCCGCATCCTCCTCACCTTCGGCGTCGCCTCCGCTGCGCTGCTGATCGCCCAGCCGGACGCCAAGGCCCAGGCCGGCGACGCGACCGGGTTCGTCCGCCAGCTCGGCGAGGAGCTGATCGCGGTCGTGAACGGGCCAGGCTCGGTCGCGGAGAAGCGGCGCAGGCTGGACCCGCTCATCGAGCAATCCGTGGACATCGAAGCCATCGGCCGCTTCTGCCTCGGCCTCTACTGGCGCACTGCCAGCCCGCAGCAGCAGCAGGAGTTCCAGCGCCTGTTCCACCAGGTGCTGCTGACCAACATCGCGGGCAAGATCGGCGATTTCCGGGGCGTCAGCTTCGCCATGACCAGCACCAGCCAGCGCGAGGGCGGCACATACGTGGGCACGACCATCACCCGCCCGAACCAGCAGCCGAACAACGTGCAATGGGTGGTCAGCAATGCATCCGGCCGTCCGAAGATCATCGACGTGATCGCCGAGGGCATCAGCTTGCGGCTGACCCAGCGCGACGATTACGCGGCGGTGCTGTCGCGCAATGGCCGCAACGTGGACGTCCTGCTGGACTTGATGCGGCGCCAAGCCGCGGGGTGACGCGGCGCCGGGGCGTTTAGAACAGCCTCTCGCCCGTCGTGGCGGAGGGCGCCGCGCTGCGGGGCTCGACGGTGCCGGGCTGGGTGCGCGGCGCGCGGGTGAGCAGGTCGGCGAAGGTCAGCGCGAACAGGAAGCTCATCCAGAGCAGCGAGGCGGTGCCGGCGAGCCGCAGCAGCGGGTCCGGCCGG
>JBBSIT010000673.1:0-3106 GCA_038231995.1 Acetobacterales bacterium
ACGTGCCGGAGGCCGCGGCGGCGGAGCGCACGGAGGTGGAGGAGCTGTCCCCCGGCGTGCACCGGGTCACGCTTCGCTACGGGTTCATGGAGAGCCCGAACATCCCGCGCGTGCTCGAGGAGCTGCGATCGGAGGGGTTCGACTACGACCCGATGCAGGCCAGCTTCTTTCTCGGACGCGAAGTGCTGGTCCGGGCCATGGTCCCGAAGCTGCCGAAGTGGCGGCTGTTCCTGTTCCTGCTGCTGGCCCGCAACTCCGTGCCTGCGACCGAATTCTTCCGCATCCCGAGCGACCGCGTCGTGGAGCTGGGCGTCCGGGTCGCAATCTAGAGCGGCTGCGGCCTGACTGGAATCGCGAAGCGATGCCAGTCGGCCGAGTAGCCGGTTCGGCCGCGCGGGAACGCGTCACGCCAACCGAGCCGGGACAGAGCCTTCGGCCGGCGAACGAACCTGCTGTATAAACGCACGTTTAACATTGTGGAGGATTCGAGTGTCAGGCAGGCGATGACGCGGGTCACCATGTTGCTGGCGCAAGGTCCCGGGAAGCCTGACGGCGATCTCGACGACCGGCTGGTCATGGGACTCTGCCTGACCCAGCAGGGCCAGATCGACGTGGAGGCCTACAATTCGGCGGCGATGCCGTGGCTTGCCTGGCGGGAGCGCGTCAGCGGCCAGCCGCGGCATCTCGAGATCATCCGCATCGACGAGGGTTGGGCGCTGCAGAGCACGAACAGCGAGGACGACCCGATCTGGACCTTCGACGGCCACGTGTTCCGGCCCGGCGAACTGGTCCAACTGCGGCGGCCGGACGGGCAGGAGATGCTGTTCCGGATCGTCTCCGCGGAGCCGGAGTAGCCGGCCGGCTTCGGCTCTACTTCTTCGATCCCTTGGATCCGGATCCATCCCAATCGTCACCCGCGGACTTGAGCCGCGGGTCCACGGTGTCGGCGGGCTGCGGCTGTGCGGCCTGGGACCCCCGGATCAAGTCCGGGGGTGACGGGCTTGGGCGTAAGCTATTGCTTCATTGAAACAGTGCACTAGGCGCTGAGCGTGTAGAACGCCACCCCCTCGTTCACCAGGTCCGGGCGGGTCGCCAGGATCGAGGCGCGCTCGGCGGCGCTCGGGGTGTAGAAATGCGTGCCGTCCTGCTTGTCGAAGAAGCGATACACCGCGGTGTCGCCGGCTTGCTGGGTCGAGTCCTCGTAGAACGCGGTGCCCTCGAAGGCGAGGTCGGGCCGGGTCGCCTGCACGGTCGCCTGCTCGGCAGCACTCGCGGTGTAGAAGTGGGAGCCGCTATGGGTGTCGAAGAAGCGGAACACCGGCGTGGCGCTCGGGTCGCTTGCCGACGGGTTGACCGCGTTCCGGCCCACCCCCTCAAAGGTCAGGTCGGTGCGGGAGGCCTGGATTGCGGTCTTCTCCGCGGCACTCGCGGTGAAGAAGTGGGTGCCGTTGTTGGTGTCGAAGAAGCGGAATACCTGCACGCCGACGGTGGTGGGCGTGATGCCCGGCCCGACCTGGTCGTCGCCGGTGCTGCCGGTGGCCGCTTCGATGCGCGAGACATAATTCTGCATACCAGCATGTCCGCCGTCTCGACGCCGACCCCGACGACGCGCGCCAGCAGGCGGACCATCGCATTCGATCCCTCTTGCGGCGCCTGCTCCAGACGTTCCAGCCGGCTCTGTTCGATCTCCTCGATCTGCCCTCGGACGACAGCAAGCCGAGCCATGTCGCGTCGGAGTTCGTCAAGCGTGTTCGCTGGAACGGCACCGCCTTCGGGTGTTTGCAAAGTTGCGAGCCGCTGGGGCGCTTTGCACAACTCTGGCTTGAAACCGCGGATGCCGAGCCGAGCCAGCGTCGACTTCATCCGGTTGACGAGCCGGGTGCGCTCACCCACGAGACTCTCGCGCTCGCGGCTCGGGCGTTTGGCATCTTCCTCCTCAAGCGTCGGGATCGCGACCATCCCGCAATGGCCCCGCTCGCCCCGCAGCCATCCCAGGAACACGCGCATGAGCATTGCGGTATCCAATCGGTCGGTCTTTGCCCGGCGATGTTCACGTGACACAGCGACGCTCGTCGAGTGGATGACATGCACCTCAACGCCGCGAGCCTGCAGCCATCGCGCCAGCCAAAACCCGTCGCGACCTGCTTCATAGGCAAGGACGATCCGGTTGATTGCCTGACCTGTCTTCACTGCCTCCGCCCGCCAGCTCTGCAGCAACCGCAGCAGCGCATTCGGATCAGGCGCAAGCTTCTTTAGCGGCTGGCGATCAACACCCGGCACCATTCCCGCCACCAGCCAACTCGCCGTGCTTATTTCAACGACTACCGTCAGGCAGGTATTCTGATCAAGGACGGTGATACCGCGGCTCAGGTCATCAACTTGGGTCATGCGAGGGGACATCCATCAATTGCAACACCGGCGATGATGCCAACTCCTCGCCGGCCGCCCCATAGCTTCTTCCAGGTGAAGCTGACTTGGTCGTTCTCGAGCCCGATCAAGCGGCTGTTGGCGATGGCGACGCGGTGAGTGTAGCGGGCGAGATAGCCGAGCACTTGCTCGGGCCCGGCGAACGGCGGCTTGGAGTAGACGACCCAGTCGATCTCGGCCACTTCGACAAGCCGAGCGGCGAAGGCAGCGGGGTCAGCCAACCCGGCGATTGAGGCGGGAAAACGGAGTTCGCCGTGGGCGAAGGCGGCGCGGAGCTGATCGACGAACAGATCGCGGAAACGACGGGAAAGCACACGAACCGGCAGGAGGAAACCCGGTTTGCAGGGGACCCAGCGCGCCTGGTCGGGCGAGATCCCGCCGCCGGGGACGATGCAATGAAGATGCGGATGGTGGTGCAGCGCCTGTCCCCAGGTGTGCAGCACCGCGACGGCACCGATTTCGGCGCCGAGATAGCGCGAGTCGGCGGCAACGCCGCGCAGCGCCTCTGCCGCCGCGCGGAACAGGATGGCGTACACCGCCGCCTTGTTGTGGAACGCGATCTCGGCGACAGGAGCCGGCAGCGTGAACACGACGTGGAAATAGGGAACCGGCAGCAAATCAGCCTGGCGCGCGTCGAGCCAGTCGGCGCGCGCCAGGGCTTGGCACTTCGGGCAATGGC
>JBBSIT010000674.1:0-3105 GCA_038231995.1 Acetobacterales bacterium
GACCGCCACCGGATAGCCCTCCCACCGCGTCGCGAGCGCGAACAGGTCGGCGCCGCGCCAGAGCGCCTCCAACTCGTCCGGCCCCGGATCGGCAGCGATGCGTACCCGCCCGGCCAGCCCGGCGCCCCCCGCGAGGTCCGTCAGTTGCGCCACATGCGCCGGGTCCCGCGCACCGCCCGCGATCGTAAGCCGCCAGTCGAGATCGGGCAGCCGGGCGAACGCCCGCAGCAGCGCGTCATGCCCCTTGCGCGGCGCGAGCGCCCCCACCGCCAGCACGGCGCAGCCAGGCCCGCCGGACCCAGGGCTGCGCGGCGCGTCAGGCGCACCCGGCGTGACGACGGCGACCCGCTCCGGAGCTATGCCGAACTCCGCCACGAGCCGGTCCGCCACCGGCCGGCTCGTGGCGACCACCCGGCCGAACCGCGGTAGCCACGTGCGCTCCACCTCGCGCGCCGCGGCCCCTGCCGGCCCGGTCGCAGCGGCGCCGGGATGATGGATCAGCGCAACGGCGCCGCGCCCGGCCAGCTCGCCCAACCCGGCGGCGAGCGCCGGCAGCGCCATGCCGTCCAGCACCGGCCGCGCGCCCGGCGGGATGGACCCGGCGTCCGCCACTACTTCCACGGTGTAGCCAAGGCCGCGCAGGGCAGCGGCGAGGCCGCGCACGTAGGCGGTGACCGGGCCGACGCCGGACGGCTCCGCGAGGACGAAGGCCAGGTGCATGCAGGCGGGGTAGCACGCGCCAGACGGCGCCGTCACCCCGCGGTCCTGCTATCCCGGACGGACCTGCGGCGTTTTCATTTGGGAAAGAGCAGATGGCTCGTCACGCTGGCGGCTGAGCCTTGGGCGGCAGTGGAAACAAGGTCACGAACCGTTCGGCAAGGGCGCGGTCGCCCTCGATCTGCAGCACGCCCTCCGCTTCCAGCGCGTCCAGTGTCCAGCCGCCATAGATCGCGCCGGCGAGGACCGCCGCCGTCCCCGTGAGGACTAGATCGGCGTCGTCCAGCGCGCCGCTCGCGATCTCTATCCGGCCGCCGGCAAGATGGCCAAGGAAGGCTTCGTCGCCCAGGCGGAAGCCGATCCGCGCGTCGATCCCTTCGGCGCGCGCCGGGTTGAGCATGGTGCGGAGCGACAGCATCAGGGACGCGGTGCTGAACGGCAGGCTCGGATCGTGCGCGGGCGACCGCGCCGCCCATCGTCCGAGCGCCTGGAAGATAGGCTCGCTCTCATAGCCCCACGGCGTCAGCTCATAGACCTGGGCCGCGGCGGGCGGGGGTAGCCTGCGGCGCACCAGCACGCCGGCCGCCTCCAGCCCTTCGAGGCGTTGTGTGAGGACGCTCGCGCTGATCCCGGGAAGGCCGCCGCGCAGGTCGCTGAACCTCTTTGGCCCCAGCATGAGCTCGCGCATCACGAGAAGCGCCCAGCGGTCTCCGACCAGATCGAGCGCATGCGCAGCCGCGCAGGCATCCTCGTAGCGACGGCGATGGCTGGCCTCCAGCGTCTCAGTTGTTTTTTCCAACTTCATGGTTGCATTAGCTAACTTAGTGGGGCATCGTCGTCAAACACCGAAAGGAGAGATGCCGTGTCCAAGCTGATTTTCCTGAACCTGCCCGTGAGCGATCTGCAACGCGCGACCACGTTCTACGAGGCCGTGGGTGCCGGGAAGAACGAGCAATTCTGCGATAGCACGGCGTCGTGCATGGTCTTCTCCGAGACGATTCACGTGATGCTGCTGACGCACGACAAGTTCCGCCAGTTCACCCCGAAGAGGATCGTCGACGCCAAGGAAGCCAGCGAGGTGCTGATCTGCATCTCCGCCGACAGCCGCGACGACGTCGACGCCGTGGTCGGCAAGGCCGGCATCGCGGGCGGCCTCGTCGATCCCTGCCCGAAGCAGGACCATGGCTTCATGTACGGCCGAAGCTTCGAAGATCCGGATGGCCACATCTGGGAAGTGATGTGGATGGATGTCGCGGCGATGCAGGCCGCCATGGCGCCCGCTGGAGAGCTGGCCGGGGCCTGAGCCGCCTGTCAACATCTGAAAGGAGAAGCGTGATGAGCTATATCGACGGAATCGTCATCCCCGTCCCCGCGGGGAGGAAGGAGGCCTATCGGGAGATCGCCGCGAAAGCGGCGCCGATCTTCCTGGAGTATGGCGCAACCCGCGTCGTCGAATGCTGGGGTGACGATGTGCCTGACGGCAAGGTCACCGACTTCAAAAGGGCGGTGAAGGCGGAAGACGGCGAGAATGTCGTCTTCTCCTGGATCATCTACCCATCGAAGGCCGTGCGCGACGAAGCCAACAGGAAGGTCATGGAAGACCCGCGCATGAAGATGCACGACGACATGCCGATAGACGGCAAGCGCCTCATCTGGGGCGGGTTCGAGGTCATGCTCGACACGGAGTGACGGGCCGACCGCGCAAGGAGACACATATGCCCACGATCTCGCAGAAGATCACGCCGCATCTCTGGTTCACCGAGAAGGCCGACGAAGCCGCCGCGTTCTACGCCTCGATATTCCCGAACTCGCGCGTCGACCGCGTGACCGCGGTGCCTGCCGACACGCCGAGCGGCCCGGCCGGCTCGGTGAAGGTCGTCGAGTTCACGCTCGCCGGCCAGCCCTTCATGGCGATCAGCGCCGGCCCACTCGATCCGTTCAATCACGCGGTCTCGTTCGTGGTGGATTGCGAGGACCAGTCCGAGGTCGACCATTACTGGAACAAGCTGCTGGATGGCGGCGCAGCCGAGCAATGCGGCTGGCTCAGGGACCGCTACGGGCTTTGCTGGCAGATCGTGCCGACCGTGCTCGGGGAAATGATGACGAACCCCGACCGCACCCGCGCCAAGCGCGTCATGCAGGCGATGCTGAAAATGGCGAAGCTCGACATCGCCGCACTCAGGCAGGCCTATGACGGCGGGTCAGCCGCGTAGTTCGAAATGAACCTGCTCCCACGGCAGTAGTGGGAGCAGGACTGCGCCCGACAGGGAGGCGGCGGTTGGTCAATGTCCGTTCTTGGCGCATGGCCCACTCCGAGTGTCTCTCCGAAAGTTGGCGCCGCCCCACTCCCTCCAACCCCCCCCCGCAAGCCTGCGCCACCCACGCCCA
>JBBSIT010000675.1:0-3103 GCA_038231995.1 Acetobacterales bacterium
GCAGCACCTCGATCCGCGCCATCAGCGCGGCGATCAAGGCGTCCTTGTCGAGCGGATCAGGCGGCGGCGTCATCCACACGTTGACTCATATTCGCAGCCCGACCGCAACCCTTACGTCACAGGGGGTGAGCAATTACGAGATTGGGGGCTACGGAACGAAGGGCGACTGGATCGAGACCGACTGCCCGAAAGAACCAGGTGCGGGCACGCTCATGCTCAGCGACCGTGCCGTTACGGTGTTCGGTCCCATGCTGGCCGACGCCGGCTACTTCCACGACACGAGCCTCCCCGCACAGACGCGCTACAAGCTGTTCCTTTGCGAGCGCGAGATCGACGCCCTGGATCAGGCGCGCTCGGAGTTCACGCGGTTCAGCGATGGCGGCATTTCGCACCTGCTCCGCTACGAGCTGGATGCAGACCTACTGCACGGTATGGATGTGTTCCGGCTCAAGCACCGCCACGCGCGCGTGTTCGTGTCGGACCGGTTCGTCGCATGTGCCGAGGCGCACGGCCTGACCGGCTTCGTATTCGACGAGATCTGGTCCAGCGACACGGGCGGAGTGCCGTTGACTATGCCGATACCGCCGATTGAGCAGGTGCGCGGCGAGTTCGGCCGCCAGGCGCGGCGAAAGCGTCAGGCGCTGCGCCAGGAACTGGCCCGGCGCGCCGCCGCAGCATCCGGCCCGAACCACCCGGCACACCCGGTGTGACCTCGGACCATCACCCCGCCCCCACCGCCGCAGCCGCCGTCCCGGCATACGCAACCCAGGCCGCCACCGGCGCCACCAGCAGCGCCGCCTGGCGCGACACGGGCCACAGCCGCGCGGCCAGGGCGAGCGCCGCCAGCGCCACCAGCGCGTGCCCGGCGAGGCCGAGCGCCGGGTTGTCCATCTGCAGCCCGTACAACGGATACAGCACGCAGGCCGCCCAGAGCGCGTCCACCATGTGGCGCTGCCACTCCTCCGGCAGCTGCCGCCGCGCGAAGGCCAGCAAGGCGAACAGGGCGAGCCACACGGCGCCCAGCGCGCCAAGCTCGGGCCAGGACTGGTCGATGATCGGCAGCAGGTTCAGCGCATAGATGACGCCGAACGCGATGACGGCGCCGCCGATGTAGTGCAGCACCTGCAGCCAGCCTGTCCCGGCGTGGCGGGATTGCGCGAGCCGGCGCAGCTCGGCGGCGGCCGCGACCAGGAGGCCGAGCGCCAGCACCTGCCCGACCGGGCGCAGGCCGAACGCGATGTTGAACTCGCCCCAGAACACGCGCCACGGGTCCACCTTCGTGGCGAGCGCGTACCAGGCGAACTCGGTCCCGAGCGTCATCGCCGCGGCCGCGACGGCGAGGCCGAGCAGTGCTGCCGGGCCGCGGTCCCGCCCGGCCGGCAGCGTGCGCCACAGCATCAGCCAGAGGAACACGCCCGCCGCCAGCACGGCGCGGGACACGTCGATCTTGGATTGCAGGAAGAAGTGCAGCACCGCCAGCGCCCCGAGCACGTAGGCCAGCTTGTGCAGCCGCTTCCAATTCTTGCCGAGCCGCTTCACCCAATCATCCGTGCTGGTCCAGGCGAGCGCCATGAGGCCGAGCAGCGCGGCGAACCCGATCGTCAGGTAGAACCGCACGGCGATCTCGTAGGCGACGTGCAGCATGCGCCAGTTCTGGTCGGCGGAGTACAGCACGAGGTGGATGCCGGCATAGACGGCCGCGGTCACGCCGACCATCCGGCGCAACACCACGATGTTGGGCAGCCCGAACACCGCCTTGGCGGGGGTGACGGCCAACGACGTCAGCAGGAACCAGGTCGCCCAGAAGCCCATGCCGTGCAGCGCCTCGGTGAGCGGCTTGGCGCCGAGCAGGCCGGCCGTCCACTGCGCCGCCAGCACGACGCCGGGCAGCAGCATGAGGGTGAAGGCCGCCCCGCGGAGCTGGGAGAAGTGGCCGCGCCGGTCGAGCCAGGGCCGGGGCAGCGCGGGCAGTCTCGGGAAGGTTGCGCTCATCGCGGGGCTCCCGGCCGGGTGGCGCGAGTGTAGCCGTCCGGCACGCGGAACGCAGCCGGGTCCTGCGCGCCGTAGGAGACGCGCGCGGCCTCGACCAGCACGCGGCCAGCCTGCTGCGCGCGCAGCAGCACCCCGTCCGCGGTGATGCAAGCGAGCGTCGCGACGCCCTGGCTGTCCACCGTCCGCCACTCCGTGCAGGGCAGCCCGGCCACCTGGGCGGCGCCTTGCCGGACGAAATCGGCGCCCGCCTGCCCGGGCTGGCCGGGCATGGGGCCAGCGTTGGCCTGCACCTCCACGACGCCGCGGTCGGCGTCGCTCACCATGCTCATGCGGCGTGCGGCATAGTCCACGATCATGTAGACGCCGGGGGTGGGGGTATCGACGCGCATGCGGCGCTCCGCGATCTGCCAGCGCGTGCGCTGCTGCAGGGCGTGGCCGCCCTGGGTCATGCGGTACGTGACATCCACATCGCGCGTCGGCGTCAAGGACGGCCGGTCCTGCGCGTGGGCCGCGCCGGCCGCCAGAAGGAGCAGCAGCGCGGCGTGTCTCATTGAGGCCGCCCGATCCGGCCGAGGGCGCCCCGGAGATTGCCCATGTCGAGCCTGAGGTAATCGGGAGGGACGCGGAACAGCGCGTCCGGCTGCTCCCCGTAGGCGACCTGGGTGGCGGTGAAGCTCCCGGCGCGCCCGTCCACGGTGCCCTGGCCGCTCAGCGGCACGCCGTCCTGCGTGAGGCAGAGCGTGCCCGAGCCGCGCGCGGTCTCGACGGCGTAGGTGGTGCAGGCCAGCCCGGCCACGGTGTCGCGTCCGCGCCGGGTCAGCTTGGCGCCGCGCAGCGTGATGGCCGCGATGTCGCCCTGTCGCATCGGCAGGGCGAAGGCGCTGTGCAGGGCGCTGTCCACCACGTTCGCCGTCTGCGCGCGCAAGTTCACCAACGCCGCCTGGGTGCGCCCGTCCGCCTCCGCCCGCAGGCGCTCGCCGTTCGCGTCCCATGCGACACGCACCGCGCCGGGGATGCCGCCGGGCACGGCCGCGGCTGCCGCGCCGGACACCTGGTAGGTGACGGCCACGTCCCGCGACGGCAGCACGCGGGGCGGCGGCTGCGCGGCGGC
>JBBSIT010000676.1:0-3087 GCA_038231995.1 Acetobacterales bacterium
GCGCAGGCCGTGGCGGCCATGGCGTTCGGCACCGCCACGATCGCGCCGGTGGACCGCATCGTCGGGCCGGGCAACGCCTACGTGGCGGAGGCCAAGCGGCAAGTGTTCGGCCGCGTCGGCATCGACGGCATCGCCGGGCCGTCCGAGGTGCTGATCCTGGCGGACGGCCTGAACGACCCGCTTCACGTCGCGGTGGACCTGCTCGCGCAGGCCGAGCACGACGAGAGTGCGCAGAGCATCCTGGTCACCACCGACCCGGCCTTCGCCGACCAGGCCGCCGCCGCCGTCGAGGCCGAGCTGCCCACCCTGCCCCGCCACGCCATCGCCGGCGCGAGTTGGCGTGACCACGGCGCCATCGTGCTCGTGCGCGACTGGGACGAGGCCGCCGCACTCGCCAACCGCCTCGCGCCCGAGCATCTGCAGATCATGGTGAAGGACGCCGAGGCGCTGTTCGCCGGCATCCGCCACGCCGGCGCCGCGTTCCTGGGCCGTCACTGCCCGGAAGCGCTCGGCGACTACGTGGCCGGTCCCAACCACGTGCTGCCAACTGGCCGCACCGCGCGATTCGCCTCGGGGCTGTCGGTGTTCGACTTCCTCAAGCGCACGACCTGGGTGGCCGCCGACGCGGACGCGCTGGCCCGCATCGGCCCGGCGGCCGTGGCGCTGGCCGAGGCTGAAGGCTTGCAGGCGCATGCGCGCAGCGTGGCCATGCGGCTGGGACAGGGCCGCTCTGCTTGACCAGTCCCGTGCGCGTCATCACATTCCGGCAGGCAATTAAACCGCGTCCAGTTTGGAAAGCATAGTGCCGTTTCCCTGGTCGCCGCACCATTCAGGAGAGAGCCTCTCCTAACCCTCCTACCGGCAGCGCTCAGAACCACGGGTTTCAAACTGGACGGGGTTTAATTCGAGGTTCCAACCTCAACAGACACAAGGAAGCTGATGTCCAAAGAAGATATGATCGAGTTCAGCGGCACGGTAATGGAATTGCTGCCCAACGCCATGTTCCGCGTGAAGCTGGAGAACGAGCACACCATCCTGGCGCACACCTCGGGCAAGATGCGCAAGAACCGCATCCGCGTGCTGGCCGGCGACCGCGTCAACGTCGAGATGACGCCCTACGACCTCAGCAAGGGCCGGATCACGTTCCGTTTCAAGTGATTGACGGCCGCTTCTGAGCCCCCCCGGCTGGTCCTCGCCTCCGCCAGCCCGAGGCGGCTGCAGCTGCTGGCCCAGCTCGGCATCGTCCCCGACCAGATCGCTCCCGCCGAGATCGACGAGACGCCCCGGCGTGACGAGTCGCCGCGCCTCTATGCCCAGCGCATGGCGCGGGAGAAGGCCGATGCTGCCGCGGCGCCCGGTTGCTGGACGCTTGCGGCCGACACCGCCGTCGCCGTCGGCCGCCGCATCCTGCCGAAGGCGCACGACGAATCCGAGGTGCGGCGCTGCCTCGCCCTGCTATCCGGGCGGCGTCACCATGTTTTGACCGCCGTGGTCCTGATCGGCCCCGACGGGCGCCGGGCCGAGCGGCTATGCGACACCGGCGTGGTGTTCTCACGGCTCTCGCGCGAGCAGGTCGAGAGCTACGCGGCCTGTGGCGAAGGGATCGGCAAGGCGGGCGGCTACGCCATCCAGGGCCGGGCGGCGGGGTTCACCCGGATGCTGTCCGGCAGCTACTCCGGCGTCGTCGGCCTGCCGCTGTTCGAGACGAACCAACTACTTCGCGGCCTCGGCTACCCCGTCCCGTGAGCACGCGTATCCTGGCCTGGTGCAGCCCGGGCGAGGTCCGCGCCGCCGTGGTGCAGGAGGGCGCACTGCTCGATTACGCGATCTGGCGGCCCGGCTGCCCGGATGGCGTGGGCGACCTGCACCGCGGCCGCGTGGAGTCCGTCATCCCCGCCATGGCCGGTGCGTTCGTGCTGATCGGAGGTGCTGTCGGCTTCCTGCCGGACAGCGAGGGCGCGGCCGGGCTCACGGTGGGCCAGGCTGTCGCCGTGCGGGTGACGCGCGCGGCGCAGGGCGGCAAAGGCCCGCGGCTGTCGGCGCGCGGGCTTGACCCGGTGGACGCCGGACCGCCCGCGCTGCTCCACCGCGGACCCGGCGCCGTCGAGCGCCTCGCCGCGCTGCATCCCGACGCACCCGTGCTGGTGGACGACCCCGGCCTGGTCGCGCGGCTGCGCCCGGCGCTCGGCGCGCGCCTGATGCACGCAGCGACGCTGGACGAAGCTGCGCTGGCCCAGGCGGACGCGTTGGCCGACCCCGAGGCCGCGCTGCCCGGCGGCGTCCGCGCCAGTTTCCACCCGACGCCGGCGCTGGTCGCGATCGACCTCGACATGGGAAGTGCAACGGCGGAGCGCCGGGCCAAGCAGGCCGCGCAGATGGCCGCCAACCAGGCCGTGCTGCCCGCGCTCGCCCGGCAGATAAGGTTGCGCAACCTGTCCGGCGCCATCCTGGTGGATGTGGCCGGGCTCGCCCTGCGCAAGCGGGCGGCCCTGGCGCCGGAGTTCGCGCGCGCGCTGGCGGACGACCCGCTCGCCCCCCGCTTCCTCGGCTTCAGCGCGCTGGGCCTGGCCGAGATCCTGCGTCCGCGCGTCCATCCGCCGCTGCACGAGCTGCTGTCCGGCCCGCACGCCGCCGGGTTGCGCGCGCTGCGCCGGATCGCGGCGGACACGGCCGCCCGTCCCGCTGCGAGCTTCGCGCTGCGCGCAGCACCTGACGTGGTTTCGGCGTTGCAGGAGCACACGGAGGCGTTGGCCGACCTTGCGCGGCGCACCGGCCGTCCCCTGATGCTGCGGTCCGATCCCGCGCTGCCCCGCGGCAGCGCCGCCATCGAGGAGTCGTGCCGTGCCTGAGCCGAAGCCCTGCCCCATCTGCGGCCGGCCCGCCGCCGACCCCCGCACCCGGCCGTTCTGCTCCACGCGCTGCGCCGACGTGGACCTCGGCCGCTGGTTCACCGGCGCCTACCGCGTGCCCGGCCCGCCGCCCGAGCTGGACGAGGACCCGCCGGACCAGCAATTCTAAATGGCGGTTGAATTCCGATATGGTGCTCCGCACCGAGGCATGATCCAAGCGGATCATGCAGGTTCTTCA
>JBBSIT010000677.1:0-3078 GCA_038231995.1 Acetobacterales bacterium
CAGCCCGACATAGAGCACGCCGCTCGCCAATGACAGGCGCCCGCCCGACGCCGCCCACACCGCGACGAACCCGGCCGCGAGCGCCGCCAGCGCCAGCCGCTCCTGGTCGAACACCGCGAACCCCGCGGCCAGCAGCACCACGAGCGGCACGGCCAGGCCCGGCGGCCGCAGCGGACGCCAGCCGCAGAGCTTCACCCACTCGCAGGCCAGCCCGGTGGCGGCTACGGCGAGCAGGGCGGTCCAGGCATCCGCGCCCAGCCAGATGCACAGCAGCGCCAGGGGCGCCAGGAGCGCTGCCGACAGGAACCGCTTGCGCAAGTCGCCCCAGCGGATGAGCGGGCGCGGCGCATCCGTCGTGGGGGGCTCAGCCCCGGCCGGCTCAGGCGGTGCGGGCACCGAACCGCCGCTCGCGCCTGGCGTATTCCGCCAGGGCGGCCTGGAAGTCGTCGGGGCCGAAATCGGGCCACAGCACGTCGGGAAAGTCGAGCTCGGCATAGGCCGACTGCCACAGCAGGAAGTTGGACAGGCGCCGCTCGCCGGAGGTGCGGATCACCAAGTCGGGGTCCGGCATGCCGGCGGTGGAGAGGAAGGCGGCGAAGCTGGCCTCGTCGAGCATCGCCGGGTCGAGCCGGCCGGAGCGTGCGGCCTCGGCGACGGCGCGTGCCGCGGCCACGATCTCGTCCCGCGCGCCGTAGGACAGGGCGATGTTGAGGTTGAGGCGCGTGTTCAACACGGTGGCGCGCTCGGCGTGCTCCACGTCGGCGCGGATGTCGGGGTCGAGCCGGGCGCGGTCGCCGAGCATGCGCAGCCGAACGCCTTGCCGGGTCATCTCCGTCAGTTCCTGGCGGACGTAGTGGCGCAGGAGGCCGAACAGGTCGATCACCTCGTCCGTCGGCCGCCGCCAGTTCTCGCTGCTGAAGGCGTAGAGCGTGAGCCAGCCGACGCCGGCCGCCCCGGCCGCCTCGACCGTGCGGCGCACGGCGGCGGCGCCGGCGCGGTGGCCCGCGATCCTCGGCAGCCCGCGGGCCGCGGCCCAGCGCCCGTTGCCGTCCATGATGACCGCGACATGCACGGGCACGCTCGGATCGGCCGGCTCCGCGGCCGCGATATGCCGGTTGGGGACGGGGTGGGTCATCAGACTTGGCGGATCTCCCGGTCCTTCTCGGTCAGCGCGTCGTCGATGCGCTTGACGTATTGGTCGGTCAGCTTCTGGACCTCGTCGGACCAGTCCTTCACGTCGTCCTCGCTGATCTCGCCCTTGCGCTCGAGACCCCTGATCTGGTCCATGCCGTCGCGCCGCACGCCGCGCACCGCGACTCTCGCGCCCTCGCTGTATCGTCCTGCCGCCTTCGCCAGCTCGGCCCGGCGCTCCGCCGTGAGCTGCGGGATCGGCACGCGGACGAGCTGCCCGTCCGACCCGGGGTTGAGCCCCAGGCCGCTGTCGCGGATCGCGCGCTCGACGGCGCCCACGAGGGTGCGGTCCCAGACCTGCACGGTGATCAGCCGCGGCTCCGGCACGCCGATGGTGCCGACCTGGGTAATCGGCACCGCGGTCCCGTACGCCTCGACCTTGACGGGTTCGAGCAGCGCGGGGCTGGCGCGGCCGGTCCGCAGCCCGGCGAAGTCGCGGCGCAGGGTTTCGAGTGCGCCGTCCATGCGCCGGGTCAGGTCCTGCTTGAGGTCGGCAAGGTCGGTGGGCACGGTTGTCTCCCAGAGCTTGGATACGACTAGCGTCGGCGTGGGTCAGGCAGGCTCGACGATGCGGGTGAAGCGGCCCTCGCGGCGCATCACCTGCGCGAAGGCGCCGGGGGCATGGATGTTGAATACGATGATGGGCAGGCCGTTCTCGCGCGACAGGCTGATGGCGGCGGCGTCCATGACGGCGAGGTCGCGCGACAGCACGTCGAGATAGGTCAGCTCGTCGTAGCGCTCCGCATCCGGCTCCTTGCGCGGGTCGGCCGAGTAGACGCCGTCCACCTGCGTGCCTTTCAGCAGCGCGTCGCAGTGCATCTCGGCGGCGCGCAGGGCAGCCGCAGTGTCGGTGGTGAAGAACGGGTTGCCGGTGCCTGCCGCGAAGATCACGACCCGGCCCTTCTCCATGTGCCGCTCGGCGTGCCTGCGGATATAGGGCTCGCACACCGTGCTCATCGGGATGGCGGACTGCACCCGGGTCGGCACATCGAGGCGCTCCAGCGCGTTCTGCATGGCGAGCGCGTTCATCACGGTGGCCAGCATGCCCATGTAGTCCGCCTGCGCGCGGTCCATGCCGCCGGCCGCGGCCGAGACGCCGCGGAAGATATTGCCGCCGCCGAGCACGAGGCAGACCTGCACGCCCATCCGCACCACGTCGCCCACGTCCTGCGCGATGCCGGCGACGGTCTCGGTATCGAGGCCGAACTCGCGCCGGCCCATCAGCGCCTCGCCGGATACCTTGAGCAGGACGCGCTTGTAGGCGGGTTGTTCGGTCATGGCATCCTTGCGGGGCGGGCGCGGCGGCAAACTAGGGGCTGGCGCCGCGCGCGACAAGCGGCGGAACGACGAAGTGCATGAGGTCGCCCATGCCGACGCCCTTGTGCTAGGCTCGCGTTATGAACATCGCCCTTCGCCGGCCCATGACGCTCGACGAGTTCCTGGCGTGGGAGCGCCAGCAGGAGCTGCGCTACGAGTTCGACAGCGTCCAGCCGGTCGCGATGACCGGCGGCACCGTCGCGCATTCGGAGATCGCGACCAACCTTGTCGAGGCGCTGCGGCGACGTCTGCACGGCAAGCCTTGCCGTGCGTTCCGGGGCGACCTTAAGATCATCGTCGCCGGCCATATCCGCTACCCGGACGCGACCGTGATCTGCACGCCGGTCGCCAACGACACCGACATCGTGCCCAATCCAGTCGTCGTGTTCGAGGTGCTATCGGCTGGCCTGGCCAGCACGGACCGGATCGAGAAGAACGGGGAGTATCGCGCGACCCCGTCCATCCAGCGCCACGTCATGCTGGAGCAAACGCGGCTAGCCGCAATGCTGTTCAGTTAGGTTTACGGAGCGCGTAAGCTGCCGGTCCGGTATTGGGGGATGGGCAGCGATG
>JBBSIT010000678.1:0-3050 GCA_038231995.1 Acetobacterales bacterium
CGACGTATGGCCCTCAACCTTGCAAAGCTCGAGGGCTCAAAGGACTCCATGAAAGGCAAGCTCTATCGCGCTGCCTTGAACGAGGAGTTCCTGACACGCCTTCTCGCCCAGTTCGGCAAAACTCAAATGCGATAGCCCTGGGGTTAGGATTGGGTCCTCTTGCTCACCAGTGGCTATCTCCGCCACAAGTTTGGCGAGCTGGTTCGGATCACGGGGGCGCTTGCTTGACCGGTCTGGCATGGCTGGACGGTGGCACAAGGCTTCGTGACCTGGCAAGCTCGGACTAACCGCTATGGTCTCACGCAGCGAGGCGACCATAGCGGAAGAGCTACGGTTTCTTGGGGCGCACGAGCAAGCCCTTCCTCTGCGACCATGACCGATTTCAAACTAGGGCACTACCCCTGGTTCGGTATGGACGGCGGTCTTGCTCGATGCGAGTCCGAGCGCAATAAGTTTAGGACAACCATCCCACCATAGCAAGCAATCGACGCAGCCGTACGCCTCCTTTCCTGCGAGCCGAACTATGATGACGGTCCAGGTGTGACTCCGGACACGGATAGGCTTGGGGCGGCTAGTCCGTCACGAATGTAGGCTTAGGACGTGTATTCGGTCGGACTGGGACAGCTATTCTGTCAGCCAATCACGAGCGATCAAGGGATTACGTATAGGCTCGGGACAGCTTCTCCAGCATTCTATCCCTCGGCAGGCAAACTAAGCCGCCTCGCTCAGCACCAGCCGTCGGCGCTTTGCTGCCTGCACCGGCAGCGCGGCATATACGTCCTTCACCGCCTCAGTGAGCGTCACCCCGGCCAAGCGGGGCGCCACGCGCCGGCCGCCGCCCTCCCACAGCCGCGCCCCGCGCAGCACCAGCCGCAGGCGCGCGGGCGGCAGGTACAGCGCGGTGTCGCGCCGCTCGACGCGGAACAGGCAGGCGGCCAGCAGCCGGCCGATCTGCCCGGGGGAGTAGGGCTGGCCGTGCCCGAACGGCGTGCTCTCCACGTGCGCCCACAGGCCCACCCGGTTCGGCGCCACGACCAGCAGCCTTCCGTCGTCCTTCAGCACGCGCCACACCTCGCGCAGCATCCGGCGCGCGTTCTCCGCCGCCTCCAGGCCGTGCACCAGCAGCACGCGGTCGAAGCACAGGTCGGGGAAGGGCAGGGCGTCCTCCTCGATGGTGCAGGACAGGTTGGGGCGGCCGGCCGGCCACCGGGTCACGCCGACCTGGGCCGGCGTTGCGGCGATGCAGCGCGCCGCGTCCTCCCGCCACGTCCGGAGATAGGGTGCTGCGAACCCGACGCCCAGCACGGACTGGCCGCGCAGGTCCGGCCATAGCAGCGCCAGCCGCTCCCGCACGAGCCGCGCCGCCACCGCGCCGCGCGCCGTCGTGTAGAAGTCCCCCGCCGCGTGTGCGTCCGCCGCCATGGCCGAACTATAGCATGTCCGCAGGTTTGCGCCCGCCCGGCGTGGTTGCTACACCCGGGGCCTCCCAGAGGTGCAGCGCCATGCCCGTCACGGCCGAGCTCATCCCCATCCTGTCCGACAACTACGCCTGGCTGCTGCGGGACGAGGCCACCGGCCTGCGCGCCGTGGTGGACCCGGCCGACGCCGCCGCGGTGATCCGCGTGGTGGATGCCACGGGCGGCAAGCTGGACCTCATCCTGCTCACCCATCACCATGCCGACCACATCGCCGGCACGGACGAGGTGCGCGCGCGCTACGGAAGCCGGGTCGTGGGCGCCGCCGCCGACGCGCATCGCCTGCCGCGGCTGGACGTGGCCGTCGCCGAGGGCGACCAGGTGCGGCTCGGCGAGAGCGCCGCCCGGGTGATCGACACGCCGGGCCACACGCGCGGCCACATCGCCTATGCGTTCGAGGACGGTCCCGACCCGGTGCTGATCTGCGGCGACACCCTGTTCAGCCTGGGCTGCGGCCGGCTGATCGAGGGCACGGCGGGCGAGATGTTCGCCTCCCTCGGAAAGCTCGCGGCGCTGGCGCCGGAGACGCTCGTGTGCTGCGGCCACGAGTACACCCAGGCCAACGCCCGCTTCGCCCTGCACGCCGATCCCGGCAACAAGGCGCTGCAGGCCCGAAGCGCGGAGGTGGATCGCCTGCGCGCCGCCGGCCGGCCCACGCTGCCGTCGCGGCTCGGGGACGAGCTGGCGGCCAACCCTTTCCTGCGCGCGCCCGACGTCGCCACGCTCGCCCGCCTCCGTTCCGAGAAGGACAATTTCCGTTGAAGCTGCATTACTCCAATACCAGCCCCTACGTCCGCAAGGTCGTCGCCTGCGCCATCGCCCGCGGCATCGACGGCCAGTTGGAGCGGGTGGAGACCAACCCGCACGTCTCGCCGCCCGACCTGCTCGCGAACAACCCGCTGAGCAAGGTGCCCTGCCTTGTGACCGAGGACGGCCTGGCGCTGTTCGACAGCCCGGTGATCTGCGAGTACCTGGACAGCGTGGGCGATGAGATGCCGCTGTTCCCGCCCGCCGGGCCGGCGCGCTGGCGGGCGCTGCGCCAGCAGGCGATCGGCGACGGCATCATGGACGCCGCCGTGGCCCGCCGCATGGACCAGGGCCGCCCGCAGGAAGCGGCGCGCGACGCCCTCATGGCGCGCCAGGCCGCCGCGGTCGAGCGGGCGCTGGACCTGCTCGAGGCCGACGTGCCGGCCCAGCACGTCGATATCGGCGCCATCGCGATCGCCTGCGCGCTCGGCTACCTGGACCTGCGCTTCGCCGCCGACGCCTGGCGCACCGGCCGCCCGAAGCTCGCCGCGTGGTACGAGGCGATGGCCGCCCGGCCCGAGATCGCGCGGACCGCGCCGCCCGCTTCCTGAGCTTCGTTTCACGCGCCTACTCACCCTGACTGGACTTGGACAGTGGCAGCGGGCCTGCCGCGGCCGGCGCACTGATTTTATTGGGCTTTTCTGTCCTGCGGTGCTGATCCGAGCAGAAATGTAGTGCCACGCTGGAGAGCATTCTCTGCTTTCACAAGGCGATAACGTAGGCTTATTGTGGTGCCCTGGAGGGGGGCCATCGTGTTCTTCCGCGTCA
>JBBSIT010000679.1:0-3045 GCA_038231995.1 Acetobacterales bacterium
CGGCCGCACGGGCGGCAGTTGCGGGGACTATGTCGGCCTGGGCGAGCGGCGCGATGACGGCGGCGCGCCGCTTCGCCTCCATCCAGAAGCTCTCTGACAGTGTGAACGTCCCCTGTTCCGGCACGCGGGTTGGCTCGGAGAAGATCCCGCGTCGGTCGGCTTCGGCGTAGGGCTGCTGAAGGGGAGTTCTGGTCGACACGCCATCTACTGAATGGCACTCCAGGTAAAAAAGCCCCGTTCACTGCAGATGTCTTGTGACGCTCAGACGGGCAAGACGGCGCAAAAATCCCTGATCCACCAAAGAGCGCCACCGACGCCGTCTTCTGAAATCGACAGCAACGACGGTGATCCGGTTCGCACGCAACAAGGCGTCACTGCGCACGGCCTGGATCAACGGCCTTCTGGCCAGGAAGCCGGCCAGGCTCGTCACCGTCGCACTCGCCAACAAGATGGCCCGGATCGCCTGGGTTGTTCTGGCCAGGCAAGAGATCTATCGCGCTCCAGCCATCGCGGCCTGAGCGGGCGTAACGGTACTCAGAGCTTGGGAGGGGTGGCGACAAGCGTGATGCAAACCGGTCGAGCCGGGGACTGGGAAAACCCGAGGCTTTGTCAGAGCGAAAGCTCGCTGCCGTGAGTGGGACCCGATCCGCGGACTTCATCAGGGCCAGCGGCCATGTGCGCCGCGTCAAAGGCCGGACATATGACTGCACCCCGACCGACTTGCAGATACGCCAGAACCATCCTTGCCAAACGGGGGCGTCCACATATGACAAAGCCCTGGGCGCTCTCCGAGCCCTGGAGCTCTTGCCCGTTTGCGGTCAGCGCAGGCGGTCCGAAAGAAAACGCAGCACACGCTCGACCGCCTCGTGGGTCGGCTCACCCGCGCGATCGATCAGGCCGATTGTGAGCACGCTGTGCGGCGGCTCAGGCTGCCGCTTTGCCGACTTGGCTGGTAGCTCGATTCCCTCGAAGCCATCGCCGAGCTCGCGGCGTAGCGTCTCGAAGCGCGCCGCCCGGCAAAACAGCGTGTCGCCGTGGAAGCGCATGCCTAGCACCTTCAGCCCATCTTCGGCCGCCCGGCGGCGTGCGTTGGCAAACGTCTCGGGGGTGACATGGACGGCAGCCGCCTTGGCCGGTGTGATCGGCAGCGGCAACGACGGATGCCCCATCACCGGTGCTACGACCCATGGGTCGAGGGTGAGCGTCAGCGCGAAGTTGCCCGTGACGCACATGCCAACTGCGCCAATGCCTCTGCCGCCCATTTCCTCGTGAATATGGCGAGCCAGCGCGCGCAGCCAGTCCGCGATCGGGCTCGACCGATTCTCGGCAAGGACGTGGAATTCGCGGCTGATGCAGACTCTCACGAGTTCCGGAACGCGATTGAGCGGAGTCGTCTTGACCCCCACGGGACCGAACAGGTGGGGCATGAACACGGTGAAGCCCGCGTCGACGACGCGCCGGGCGAACCGCGCGACTTCGGTCGAGATCCCGGGCACCTCGTGCATGATCAGCACCGCTGGTCCTTCGCCCTTTCGGTAGACGGCTCGCTCACGGTCCGCGTGCTTGAACGCAAAAGTCGTGAAATCGGGCAGTCCATCCATGGTCGATTCCCACGCGCGGAAGATCTGAAGGGAGCCGAGAACGGCTCAGCTTCCCTCATTGTACACGTCGAATACCGACTTTCGGAAGGTTTGGTTCAGACGTGGCGAACGCGCGGGAGCTGCTCGCACCGGGCAACTGAGGCTGTTTTCGTGCGAGGATAACCTCGATGGCCCAGCCAGGGCTTAGCTCCTCAGCTTCTCGCCTTCGCTCTTGGTTGGACGAAGGCCCGTGTCGTTGTTGATGCCAAGCCGGCGCTGGTCGGCGGGCGACGTTCCCGCCGGCATCGTTCCAGTTCGCATCCGCATCTCGCGCCATTGCAGCTTCAGATCGGCTGTGACGTGACCGGGCGCCTCGTACCCGAAAGCGCGGTAGCGGTGGGGCGAGATCTTGCCCTTTCCAGCCACGAAAGCCGAGACCCGGTCGGTCCAGGCATCGAAGCCCGCCATCATGGCCGTCTCGCCGATCATGTCCTCGGCCTGGTCCTCGCTGTAGGGCTTGCCGACCCCGCTGAACTCGTGAGCCCAAAGTTGGTCCGGCACCTCGATCCCGGAATAGCGGCATTGCCAGACGAGCGGCGCATAGGCCTGCCGCATGTCGTCGAAGGGCTCCTTCTCCGGGTCCAGCCAGCTCTTGTGAGCCAAGCTTGTCGGCCGTCCGTCGGGGCCGATCTCGTCGGCGCCCTTGTCCGAGTAGAGGAAGAAGGCGGCCGTGCGTCCTTCGAGATGGTTGAGGCTGAGCTCCTCCCATTCGGGAGCCTTCTCGAGGACCATCGCCTTCTCGGGATTCTTGTGATCGATCAGGTCCTCGCGCGGGTTGCCGCCGGACGCGCAGACGAGCCGATCGAACATGAGCTTGAGATTGCTGCTCGGCGCGTACCAGTTCACCGGCCCGATGACCGCCCAGGCATCCGCCAGATCGAGCCGGGCGTAGAGGTCGAGGTCCCACATCAGATCGGGCTCGGCCCGGCTGCCCTTCTCGTAGCAATTGCAAGGCCAGACGCAGAGCGCCATCGCGGTCGAAACGCAGGCGTTGCAGCTCTGGATGCGAGCCCGGGCATAGACGTTGCCGAGGTCCTCGTAGTCGATCTCCCACTCGGGCGGCAGCCTGTCCGCCATGCGGAGCATCAGCGTTCTCGCCTTGGAATCGACGCCTGGGCAGTTGTAGGCGCGGCGGTCGGATCCGGCGATGATGAGAACGCGGAACGGGCGTTCCTCAGGCGGCAGGCGACCATTCTCGTCATTTGGCTTCATGGCGCGGCTCCGCTCCGATGAGCGGCTAACGGCGTCGGAACGCGTCGGTTCAGGCGTGTGCTCGACCCGGCCCGCTTCTCGGACTGTGCCGGAGACCGCGTCGCACTCCGCTCACATCTGGTCGACCGAGAGGAGGCAGGAATGCGACATTTGATTGGGATCGATACTCACCGGCGCTCGATTGGGTGGCCCG
>JBBSIT010000680.1:0-3045 GCA_038231995.1 Acetobacterales bacterium
CTGGACGAGCTGGAGGCGTCCTCGCAGGAGGTGCATGTCCAGGGCGGCATCCTCGGCCTGGTCGACCTGCGCCAGATGATCGGCGACGACCGGCCGGACCTGCTGTTCCCGCCCTACACCCCGCGCTTCCCCGAGCGCATCCGCGACTTCGCCGGCGACTGCTTCGCCGCCATCCGCGCCAAGGACATCATCGTCCACCACCCGTTCGAGAGCTTCGACGTGGTGGTGCAGTTCCTCCGCCAGGCCGCCGCCGACCCGGCCGTCGTCGCCGTCAAGCAGACGCTGTACCGCACCAGCCGCGACAGCCCGATCGTCAAGGCGCTGATCGAGGCGGCGGAGGCCGGCAAGTCCGTCACCGCCATGATCGAGTTGCGCGCCCGCTTCGACGAGGAGGCCAACATCCGCCTGGCCCGCTCCATGGAGGCGGCCGGCGTGCAGGTCGTCTACGGCTTCATGGAGCTGAAGACCCACGCCAAGCTCAGCCTCGTGGTGCGGCGCGAGGGCGGCGCCATGCGCTCCTACGCGCATTTCGGCACCGGCAACTACCACCCGATCACCGCGCGCATCTACACCGACCTCAGCTTCTTCACCTCCGACCCCGACCTGTGCCGCGACGCAGCCCGGCTGTTCAACTACATGACCGGCTACGCCCAGCCCGAGCAGATGGACGCCCTCGCGTTCAGCCCGCTCACCCTGCGCAGCACGCTGGAGCGCCTCATCGACGCCGAGATCGCAGCGAGCCTCGACGGCAAACCCGGCGCGATCTGGCTCAAGATGAACAGCCTGGTCGATGACGCGCTGATCGACCGGCTCTATGCCGCCTCGCGCGCGGGCGTGCAGGTCATGTGCGTCATCCGCGGCATCTGCTGCCTGCGGCCCGGCGTGCCTGGTTTGTCCGACCACATAAGGGTCAAATCAATCGTCGGCCGCTTCCTGGAGCACAGCCGCATCTTCGCCTTCGGCAACGGCCACCGCCTCCCGAGTCGGCACGCCTGCGTTTACATCAGCAGCGCCGACTGGATGGCGCGCAACATGGACTGGCGGGTCGAGACCCTGGTGCCGATCCACAACCGCACCGTCCACGCCCAGGTGCTTGACCAGATCATGGTCGTCAACCTGCGCGACACGCTGCAGAGCTGGGAGCTGCACGCCGATGGCACGTGGCGCCGGGTCCCGGCCGGCCGGCAGCCCTTCTCGGCGCATGATTACTTCATGACCAACCCGTCGCTCTCCGGACGCGGCTCCGCGCTGCACGGCCCGGTGCTGCGCGCGCCCACGCCGGCCAAGCGCCGCGCCGACCGGCTCACCCAGGACTGAACGCATGCCATACGCACCGCCTGCCGACGCGCCGCGCTGTGCGGTCGTCGACCTCGGCTCCAACTCCGTCCGCCTCGTCGTGTTCGAGGGCGACGGCCGCAACCCGGTCGCGATCTTCAACGAGAAGGCCGTGCTGCGCCTGGGCAAGGGCCTGCAGACCACGGGGCGACTCAACGAGGACGCCGTGGCCGCCGCCATGCCCGTCATGCGGCGCTACCACGCCGTCGCACGGGCCATGGGCGCCAGCGCGCTCGAAGTGCTCGCGACCGCCGCCGTGCGCGACGCCGCCAACGGCCCGGCCTTCGTCGCATCCCTGCAGGCCGCCATGCCCGGCGTGCCATTCCGCATCCTGAGCGGCGAGGAGGAGGCGGCGCTGTCGGCGGAGGGCCTGCTATGCGGCATCCCCCAGGCCGACGGCGTGCTGGCCGATATCGGCGGCGGCTCGCTGGAGCTGGTGCAGCTCGACGCCGGCCAGGTCTCGCGCGGCGAGACGCTGAAGCTCGGCGTGATCCGCTTGAACGACCGGGCCGAGGGCGACCTCGCGCGCGCCCGCCTCATCGCCGAGTCGGACCTCGCCGGCGTCAATTGGCTGGCCGAGGGCGCCGGGCGCGACCTCTACCTCGTCGGCGGCGCGTGGCGGGCGCTCGCGCGCATCCACCTCATGCAGAACGCCTACCCGATCAATATCGTCCACCAGTACGCGATCGAGCGCGATGCGGCGCGGGACTTCGCCGCCGCCGTCGCCGGCAGCTCGCGGCGCGTGCTGGAACGCATGCAGGGCGCGCCCCGGCGCCGCATCGACGACCTGCCGCTCGCCGCCATCGTGCTCCGCCGCCTGCTCAGCGCCACCCGCGCCCGCCGGGTCGTGTTCAGCGCGAGCGGCATCCGCGAGGGCTGGTTCATGCAGCGGCAAACCGAGGCGGTCCGCGCGCAGGACCCGCTGCTCGCCGCCGGCCGCGACCTCGCCGCCCAATTCGGCCGCGACCCGGCGCTGCCGCCCGCGCTGCTGGCCTGGACCGCCCCCCTGTTCCCGTACGAGACGCCGGACGCGAGGCGCTTGCGCGAGGCCGCGTGCTGGATGTCCGACAGCGGCAGCCACGACCATCCCGAGTACCGCGCCGAGCAGGCCTATCTCCGCGCCCTGCGCCAGCCCTGCGTCGGCCTGGACCACCCGACGCGCGCCTTCCTCGCCCTGACCCTCGCTCTGCGTTACGAGGCCGAGTCGGACGCGCCGTTCCTCACCTCCGCCCGCAACTTGCTGGACGCTGCGACGACGCGCCGGGCGGAGGTGCTCGGGATGGCGCTGCGGCTCGCCTACACCCTGTCCGCCGGCACGCCCGACCTGCTGAGCCGCACGAGCCTGCGCTCCGACGGACGCCGGCTGACCCTGCAGATCGCCGAGGGCGAGGGCGTGTTCGCGGGCGAGAGCATCATGCGCCGCCTGGCCCGCCTGGCCGCCGCGATGGGGCTGGAGACCGCGGCGGAGGCGGCTTAGGAGCCGAACTCAACCGGGATCGTCGCGTGTGATCGCTGAGGCGGCTTTCCGCCGAACGCGGTGGCGCCCTCACGGCCCGCGGATGCGCGGCGGCCTGTGCTCCAGCAGTTTGTGCATCAGCTCGATCGAGGCCTCCCGCGAGTAGGGCTTCGGCCCGGCCCAGGTCGCGCCGCGGCTCGGAGCTCGGGGCTGGTCTGCGCCGTGCTGGCCGACGTCGGGTGGGTCGGCGCTGC
>JBBSIT010000681.1:0-3028 GCA_038231995.1 Acetobacterales bacterium
AAGGGGCGTCAAGCGGCCCGTGGGATGACGTTGTCCAGGTAGCGGGCTTCATGGACGCGTGATCGTTCCCGTGTGAGGTGGAAGTCCCAGTAGTCGTCGAAGTCGCCGTTGACGCGCAGGGCCCGCAGTTTCAGGACGGTCTCGGCACCGCCGAGGCCCCAGCGGGCGCCGACCTTGAGATAGATCCAGTTGGTCCTGACCCCGCCCCAGGCCGCCACCCGGCGGTCGGACGTGATCACCACGCGGTTGACCAGCCGGACCCGGCCGAGACGGTTCAATCGGATGCAGAGATCGGCGTCCTCCATGATCAGCAGGGCCGGGTCGCAGCCGCCGACGGCGAGAAAGTCCTCCCGCCGGAAGAACATGGCGTGATCGCCGAACAGCAGCCGCCCGCCGCGCAGGAAGAGCCGCGGACGAAACAGGAGCGGCGCGTACCAGGTCTTGATCCAATTGTGGAAGCTCGTGCCCCAGCGCACCGTGTCCGGCCCGCTCAGCAGCGGCGTGAAGCCGGCGAGCGCGATCCGGCGGTCCGCCAGCACGGCGCGGATGACCGCGACCGCGTCGTCGGGCAGGAGCGTGTCCGCATGGAGAACGCAGACGAGCGGCGCCGAGGCCTCCGCGACGCCGCGGTTGATCTGGCCCGCGCGGCCTCGGACCTCGTGCTCGATCACGTGCAGCCCGCCGGCGCGGGCGACGATCACTGAGCCGTCGCGGCTGCCTCCATCCACGGCCAGCACTTCGGCCGGCGCCGGATCGAGCGCCGCGAGCGAGCGCAGCAGACGAGGCAGGGCCTGCACCTCGTTCAGCATGGGAATGACGATGGCGACACCGTTCACGAGATCGCGCCCCCGCACCGGGGGCGGGCAGGGATACGCTTGCTCCTCCCGAGCTGCGTCCACATCTGGGAGGGCATGGCCCAGCATCCCGGCCGAACGGCCGCCTCACGTCTTGCCGCCCTGGCCGTCGGTGCGGCGGCGCTCGCCATCTTCGCCGCGGAACGGTGGTCGCCCTTGCGACGGCGCACCCGGGCCGAGCCGGCGCGCACGGTGCGCAACCTGGTGCTCGGCGCGCTCAGCATGGCCGTCGTCGCCGCAGTCGAGAGCCCCGTGGCGCTTCCTCTCGCGCGGCGGGCGGAGAGCCGGCGGCGGGGTCTCGTGCAGCGCCTGCCCCTGCCGGCTTGGGCGCGTGATGGGCTGGCGTTCCTGGGCATGGACTACACGATCTATCTCTGGCACGTGCTGACGCACAAGGTCCCGGCGCTCTGGCGCCTGCACCTCGTCCACCACATCGACCTCGACCTCGATGCTTCGACGGCACTGCGCTTCCACGCCGTGGACATGCTGGTCTCGACCCCCTATCGCACGGCCCAGGTCGCCCTGCTCGGTGCCTCGCCGCGGGCATTCAGGGCATGGCGGAGGTTCTTCTTTCTGTCCATCCTGTTCCACCACTCGAACCTGCGCCTGCCGCCGCGGCTGGAGCGGCTCCTGGCCTGCGTGCTGACCACGCCGCGGATGCACGGCATCCACCACTCCACCGTGCACAACGAGACCGACTCCAACTGGTCGAGCGGGCTCAGCCTGTGGGACCACCTGCACGGCACGTTCCGCCTCGACGTGCCGCAGTCGGCGATCCGCATCGGCGTGCCCGCCTATCGCGATCCGGCGGAGATCAGGCTGCGGCCGTCGCTCAAGCTGCCCTTCGTGCACCAGCGCGACGCGTGGCGGCCGGAGAATCCCGACTCTGAACGACGCTACGCCAAAGCCGCGTTGCGCCACAAGAACGGGACAGCCAGCCTGGATAGCGCCGTCCGCGTGAGCGCAGCAAGTGTGAATAAGCACTGAGCTGGAACCCAGCTGTAATCCGAGCTATCGCGTTCACAGTACATAGAAAAACGCTACGTAAGGATGAAATCCCGATCGACGCCGATCGGGATCCTACCTATTTGCCATTCCTCGGCGCGAAATGAGCCTCTTGTAGCCGCTTTTGGGGAGGGGTCCCGTTCGACGCTTGTTCACGATCAGCCGGCGGTGTGGACCGGCGGACGTCCCGTTCATTGGACCAGACCGGGCGCGCAATCGAGAATGAGGCAACGGCCGGCCGCGCGAGCCGTGATCCAGGAAACGCCTCGCCCTCCACCTGCTGTAGCTGGTCATCGCGGCCGGCTGGTGCAGGCCTACCTCGCCGCCTCGCGCGAGATCGCGCGAGATAGGGACGGGCACGGCGCGCGTGACGATCAAGGCTGGACGCGTCGAAGCCGAGCGGCACACGTTAGCAGCCGGGAACGACCCCCTGGCCTCACGCCGTACCCGCTCGGCGCGATCACGCGGAGGAAGCGGCCGAACAGGGTCGGGTCGTCCAGCGCGAGGGTACCCGGTCCCTGGCGCGGTGGCTCCTGGCGGCATGGCACATCGCCCGGAGGCATTTGAGGGTGGGATCGGTTATGCTCATCAGCATCTTCGCCCCGGTCAGCCATGCCTCAGGGCACGCAACTCGCTCTCGCCGACGCCGTGCTGGCGGTGCACGTCGCCGTCATCCTGCTCAACGTGGTCGGGATGGCCGCCATCCCGGTCGGCGGCTGGTGCGGGTGGCGATGGGTGCGCGTCCCTTGGTGGCGGGCACTGCACATCGCGGTGCTGGCGCTGGTGGCGCGAGGGCCTGGCAGCGTCTCGCTGGACGGGCTGATCCGCCGCCGAGCCCTTGGCCGAGGTCTACAATAGGGAGAGCATCAGGATCTGTGGGGTGTCCGCGATTGTAAGGGCGATCGGCGATAAGCTGGCCGAGTGACGCGATCCCCGAAGCAAACCAGATCGGTTGTTGATGCTGCCCCGTCCGCAGCCGGGGCCGACGCAATCATGCAGATCAAGGTTTGGCTGCTCGGGATCAGTCCGATGGTGTGGCGGCGCTTGGTGGTGCCGGGCACCTGCACCCTGCGTGAGCTGCACGGCGTGATCCAGATCGCCATGGGGTGGGAAGGCATTCACCTGTACCAGTTCTGCTTACGTACCGCACGCTACGGCTCATGGGAGCT
>JBBSIT010000682.1:0-3006 GCA_038231995.1 Acetobacterales bacterium
GGCTTTCTCAACGTCCCCGCACGCCCAGAACATGGCAACAATCCCACGCGCGCTCCTCGACAGCCTCACCGAAACCGCATGCTACCCAGCCTGAAAAGGCCAAAGTCGAGCTAAGGAGTCGTATAAATACAACAGAACCGGTTTTTGCATAGGATACCCGTCTGCGTTTGGGTGACGTAGCCTGGGTGGATGATCGACGTTGACCTGATCCGTTCACGGTATGCCAGCCTGTTGCCGCACCTGGACGAGCGGGGGCGGCGCCTGTTTGCCGCGACCGAGGCGCGGGCGGCGGGGCATGGCGGCATTGTCGCGGTGTCACGTGCGACGGGGATCGCGCCCAGCACCATCGGGCGCGGCCTGCGCGAGCTGGACGAGGCCGATCCGCTGCCGCCGGGCTGGGTGCGCCGGGAGGGTGGCGGGCGCAAGACGCTGGTGGAGACTGATCCTGGGTTGCTGGATGCCCTGCTGGCGCTGGTGCGGCCCACCGAGCGGGGCGATCCGGTGTCGCCCTTGCGCTGGACCTGCCTGAGCCTGCGCCACCTGGCCGACGAGTTGGTGAAGCAAGGCCACCAGGTCAGCCACACGGTGGTGGGCGCCTTGCTCAAGGCCGAGGGGTTCAGCCTGCAAGGCAACAGCAAGACCCTGGAGGGCAGCAGCCACCCCGACCGGGACGCGCAGTTCGCCCACATCGCCCGGAGCACGGCGGCGGCGCTGGCCGAGGGGCAGCCGGTGAGCTCGGTGGACACCAAGAAGAAGGAGCTGGTCGGCCCGTTCAAGAACCCCGGCCGCGAGTGGCGCCCGCAGGGCACGCCGGAGCAGGTGCGGGTGCATGACTTCCTGATCGAGGAACTAGGGCGCGCGGTGCCCTATGGCGTCCATGACCTGGCCGCCAACGCGGGCTGGGTCAGCGTGGGCGTGGACCACGACACGGCCGAGTTCGCGGTGCAGACCATCCGGCGCTGGTGGCAGGACGTCGGCCAGCCCCGCTACCCGCACGCGCGCAAGCTGACCATCACCGCCGACGGCGGCGGCAGCAACGGCTCACGCGTGCGGCTGTGGAAGCGCGAGCTGCAGCGGCTCGCCAATGAACTCGGCCTTGAGATCACCGTCCACCACCTGCCGCCAGGGACCAGCAAGTGGAACAAAGTCGAGCACCGCCTGTTCTCCTACATCAGCCGGAACTGGCGGGCGAAGCCGCTGGTCAGCTACCGCACCATCGTCGAGCTGATTGGCGCCACCACCACCAAGACGGGACTGGCCGTACGGTGCGAGTTGGACCAGAGAGCCTACCCCAAGGGCATCCGCGTCTCCGACGAGGACATGGCCGCACTCAACATCCACCGCGACCCGTTCCACGGCGAATGGAACTACACCATCAAACCGCAGAAACCAGAAAACAATGCGGTTATTTTATGACGCATCCTAACTGCCCAGGTAGGGCTGGTTAGGTAGGCATTGACTGACCACGGGCGGACGTGGGTCAAGGTGCTGATGACAGTGCCCGAGGCTGCCCAAGGACCGGATGGCGACGCGGCGAGCTTGGCTGGCTATGAAGCGGTCATTGCTGAGTTGCGCGCCCAAAACGCTGCGTTGGTCGTGCGGGTGGCGGAACTGGAACGTCAGCTTGGGCTGAACAGCGGCAACAGCGGCAAGCCGCCATCCAGCGATGGCCTGAAGAAGCCGGCGCGTGTCAGCAGCCTGCGCGAACGCTCTGGCAAGAGGACCGGCGGCCAGAAAGGCCATCCCGGCAGGACGCTGAGCCGCACCGAAACGCCGGATGCCACAGTCGATCACTTTCCCGAAGTCTGTGGCGGGTGCGGTGCTGCGCTGAGCGAGGCGATGGCCGCCGACCATACCGCCCGCCAAGTGTTTGACCTGCCCGAACCGCGGCCTCTGGTCGTCACCGAACATCGCGCCCATCAATGCCAATGCCCGGCCTGTGGCGCGCGCACGCGCGCGGCGTTTCCTGAAGGCGTTGCAGCCCCGGTGCAATACGGCGCGCGGATCGCGGCCTTCGTGGTCTATCTCCTGCATTGGCAGTTCCTGCCCGAGAAGCGTCTGGCCCGGCTGATGGCGGACCTGTTCGGCGTGAGCCTGACAACGGCGACGATCGCCAGCATGAGCCAGGGTTGTGCCGCACGTCTCCAGGGCTTCGCCGCCGCCGTGCGCGATCAGGTGGCCGCGGCGCCGGTGAAGCACCTCGACGAAACAGGGTTCCGGATCGGGGGCCAGACGCAATGGCTGCACATCGCATCCACCGTCCTGCTGACGTTCTATCGCATGTCCCCCAAGCGAGGCAGCCTGCCGCAAGGCGTCGCCGGCATCGTCATGCATGATCACTGGAAGCCGTACTACACGCTGAAAGGCGTGCTGCACGCCTTGTGCAACGCCCATCACCTGCGTGAACTCAAGGCGCTGGTCGAGATCGAGCGCGAGGATTGGGCGCGCAAGATGCAGACCCTGCTGCGCCGGACCTGTCATGCGACGAACCTTGCCCGCGAACAGGGCGTGCAACTGCCGCCCGGTTTCATCGCGCTGGTTCAACGGCGCTACGACGCGATCCTGGTGCAAGGCTTCGCGTTCCATGAAGCGCAGCCCGCGCTGGTCCGTGCGTCCGGCAAGGCAAAAGGCCGCCGCGGACGCACGCCGCGCCGGGTGGGCCACAACCTCCTGCTGCGCCTGAGCACCCGCAAACACGATGTGCTCCGCTTCCTGTCCGACCCCGCGGTCCCATTCACCAACAACCTCGCCGAGCGCGACGCGCGGATGATGAAGCTGCGACAAAAGATCTCAGGCGGATTCCGCTGCGAGCAGGGAGCCGCGGACTTCGGGATCATCCGCTCGGTGCTCTCGACGGCGCGAAAGCAGGGATGGGATCTGCTGCACACACTCACCGCAACGCCACATCACCTGATCGCGCACCTCCGCGTAACCTAATCCGTCATAGGCAACCTGGGCAGTTACCACGCTTATTTCCCGTGCGATGAAACAGCGGCATCGAATGGA
>JBBSIT010000683.1:0-2984 GCA_038231995.1 Acetobacterales bacterium
CTAGTCGCCGCCGCTTGCGGCGTCGCCGCACCCCGCCCCCGCCGGACGAGCATGGAGGAGCGCCTGGTCTGGCTCGTCACCCTGTTCGGGGAACTCGACCAGCGCCAAGCCGGGAGGCCGTGATCCATGGGCCAGTGGGAGTGGATCATCATCCTCGTGATCGGCATGGGCCTGCTGGTCGCCGAGCTGATCTCTGTCCGCCGCTCCATCTATCGCGCCCGCGAGCAGGATGCACGGCAGGAACGCAAGCCGCCTTGACGCTGACCGCGTATTCCTGGCCATGGCGCGAAGGTCAGGCCGGCACGCGCTCGGCGAAGTGCTGGACGAAGCGGGCGCAGATTTCGGTGAGCTGCTCGGTCAGCCGGGCGCCGGTCTGCGCCGAGGAGAGAAGCGGGTCGCCCTTGGCGACGCCCGAGGTATAGACCTCGGGGCTGCCGAGCGGCAGCAGGATGACCGGCTTGTTGGCGAGCAGCACACGCGCCTCGCCCCCCGTGATCGTGCCCATGTGAACGAGGGGGTCAGTCTTGGCTGCCGTCGTTCAGGATTCTCCGGTTCGCGATCGGCCCCGGCGCCGGGCCGCACTGAATGCCGGGTCGGCCACGGAACGCGCGGCCATTGTCTTGCAATGGAGCGGGTCAATTTCCCGCCCATCGCAGCAGAACCCACTACGTATTCATCGCGTCGAAGAAGTCCTGGTTGGTCTTGCTGTATTTCAGCTTGTCCAGCAGGAAGTCCATCGCGTCGGTGAGGCCCATCGGGTTCAGGATGCGGCGCAGCACCCACATTTTTGAGAGTGTCCCGCGCTCCACGAGGAGTTCTTCCTTGCGGGTGCCGGACTTGGTGATGTCGATGGCGGGGAAAGTGCGTTTGTCGGAGAGCTTGCGGTCCAGAATGATCTCGCTGTTGCCGGTGCCCTTGAACTCCTCGAAGATCACCTCGTCCATCCGACTGCCGGTGTCGATCAGCGCGGTGGCGATGATGGTGAGCGACCCGCCTTCCTCGATGTTGCGCGCCGCGCCGAAGAAGCGCTTCGGCCGCTGCAGCGCGTTGGCGTCCACGCCGCCGGTCAGCACCTTGCCGGAACTCGGCACGACCGTGTTGTAGGCGCGGGCCAGCCGGGTGATGCTGTCGAGCAGGATCACCACGTCCCTTTTGTGCTCGACCAGGCGCTTGGCCTTCTCGAGCACCATCTCGGTGACCTGCACGTGCCGCGTGGCCGGCTCGTCGAACGTGCTGGCGACCACCTCGCCCTTCACGGTGCGGCTCATGTCGGTCACTTCCTCCGGCCGCTCGTCGATGAGCAGCACCATGAGGAACACCTCCGGGTGGTTGGCGGCGATGGCGGTGGCGATGTTCTGCAGCATCACCGTCTTGCCGGTCCGCGGCGGCGCGACGATTAGCGCGCGCTGGCCCATGCCGATCGGACAGATCAGGTCGATCACGCGCGGGGTCATGTCCTTGCCGGGCCCCTTGGCGACGGACTGGAAGTTCTCGACTTCCATCTTCAGCCGCCGCTCCGGGTAGAGCGGGGTGAGGTTGTCGAAATTGATGCGGTGCTTCACCGCGTCCGGCGGCTCGAAGTTGATGCTGTTCAGCTTGAGCAACGAGAAGTAGCGCTCGCCGTCCTTGGGCGCGCGGATCTGCCCCTCGACCGTATCGCCGGTGCGCAGCGCGAAGCGGCGCACCTGGTTGGGGCTGATGTAGATGTCGTCGGGGCCGGGCAGGAAGTTGGCCTGGCTCGAGCGCAGGAAACCGAAGCCGTCCGGCAGGATTTCGAGCGTGCCCTCGCCATAAATCGCCTGGTCGTTGTCGGCCAGGTTCTTCAGGATCGCGAACATCATATCCTGCTTGCGCAGCGAGGACGCGTTCTCGATGTTGAGGGATTCAGCGTAACTCAGGAGGTCGGCCGGTGGTTTGGCCTTGAGTTCGGCGAGATGCATACGGTCGCCTTTGGATGGGTTGGGACGCTCGCGCCGGTCGGTCTCGGTGGGCGCTGTCCCGTAGGGGAGGGGGAACCGGGCCAGGAAGGCCGCTGATTCTGAGGACGCGGCGACGAATGACCCGGCGCCACAATCATCACGTGACACTCGCCGCCGCCGCCGTCAAGCCCCTACTCTACAATCGTCTGACCAAACGAGATCAAAACGGCTTGGCGATGGCCATGATGACGGCGATCACCATCAGCACCGTCGGCACCTCGTTGGCGATCCGGTAGAAGCGCTGGCTCTTCTGGTTCTGGTCCTGCAGGAAGCCCCGTCGCCATTTGCTGCAGGCACCGTGGAAGCCGCTCATCAGGACGGCGGCGGCGAACTTGAAGTGCCACCAGTTGACCGGCCACCAGGACACCACCCCCGGCGTCAGGATCAGCAACAGCCCGAAAAGCCAGGCGGCGATCATCGCCGGGGTCATGATCTGCTTGAGCAGCCGCCGCTCCATCACCTTGAAGCGCTCGCTCTCCGCCGACCCGCGCAGCACTGCGCAGTGATAGACGTAGAGGCGCGGCAAATAGAAAATTCCGGCCATCCAGGCGATGATCGAGATCACGTGGAACGATTTGGTCCAGGGATAGGCGGCAGCCAAAACCGACCCGATCATGCCGCCTCGCGCATGGCGGCGCGGAGCATGGACGGCAGCTCCAAGAGCGAGCGGATCACGATGGCCCCGGCCGCACGCAGCTCGGCCCCGTTCCCGTGCAGGTCGAGCCCTATGCAGGCGATGCCGGCGGCCGCGGCGGCGGTCGCACCCGGCACGCTGTCCTCGACGACCACGCAAGCGCCGGGCGGCACACCCTCGGCGGCGGCGGCGGCGAGGAACACGTCGGGCGCCGGCTTGCCGCGCGCAACCTCGTAGGCGCTATGCGACCGCGCGAGCAGCGCAAGCAGGCCGGTGCGGGCGAACTTCACCCGCATCTCCCGCCGGCTGCTGTTGGAGGCGACCCGGCACGGCAGGCCCATCGCCTCGGTCGCCAGCAGCACCTCGCGCGC
>JBBSIT010000684.1:0-2983 GCA_038231995.1 Acetobacterales bacterium
CCGGCCAGTTCTGCACCTTGAACGACATCTTCGGGATGTGGCGACGGCGATCGGCGTTGTGCTTGTGTGGCATCAGGATGCTCGAACCAGAGAAGGAAGAGCATCCTACTATCCCTGGACCGGCCGAGTGCACCAACGCCTCGGTGACCCGGAGCCGCAACGCGACATCGGGGGGAGGCCGCACGGCGAGGATGGTGGTGTGGCACTCGGCCACGTGCAGGTCGAGCTGCGTCGCCATGAAGTGGTAGAGCGAGCCGCCGTCGAAGGCCTTGACAGCTTTATACGGCACGTGGGCGAGGGGTAGGAACTCGAAGCAGGCGATAAGCGGCTCGTCGTCGGCCAGGCGGGTGCGGGCGATGACGGCGACCGGGTCGCCCACTGCCAGCTCCAATGCCTCCGCCACGTCCGGCCCTGCCTTCGACCGCCGGAGCGTGAAGTCGCGCGTGCCGGGCCGCCGGCCGGCCTGCCGGATGAGGCTGGAGGCCGAGTACATCCGTTCGATGCCGCTCTCGACTGGCGCCCGCGATGACGCGATGAAGGTCCCGATGCCCCGGCGCGCGTCGAGCACGCCGTCGTGGATCAGCACGCCGAGGGCTTGCCGCAGGGTCGGGCGGCTGACGTCCAGGGCCTCCGCGAGCCGCGTCTCGTTCTCCAGCTTCTCACCCGGCTTCAGGTCACCATCGGCGATGGCCGCGCGGAACGCCTCGACGATGCCCGTGCCCAGGTTGCCGCCGCGGCCCCGGTGATCGCGGACGCTCGCGCCCAGCCGACTCAGGACCGGCGACTTCAGGACCGGCGCCGTTGTCGCAGCGGGGATGCCCATGCTGGTATTGTCCTCCGTCCAGCAGGAAAATACCGCGTTGACAGAGGTCAGACAACTGACCACGCTCGCATCGAGTGCAGTAGGTGGAGACACGGTTTATGCGTCGGCGCACCCTCACCAAAGCCCTAGCATGCCTGCCTCTGCTCCCCGCCGCGGCGCGTGCGCAACCCGCCGGCGCTCGCAGCGTCACCGTCACCGGCGTGTCGAGCTTCCGCTACGTCGAGGCGTTGCTGCCAGCCTTCACCGCCCGCACCGGCATCGCCGTGCAGCTGCAGGTGCTGCCCTATCCGCAGCTTCGCCAGAACTCCCTGGCCGACCTCGTCGGCGGCACGGCTAACAGCGACGTCTACACCCAGGACATCATCTGGTTGGGAGAGTGGGCCACCCGCGGCTACGCGCGCCCGTTGGACGACCTGGTCGCGCGCGACGCGGCCGAACTGCAGTTCGACGACTTCTTGCCCGGCGCGGTAGAGGCGACCTCGCGCTGGAACGGCAAGCTCTGGAGCCTTCCCTTCGGCGCCTACTACTTCCTCAACTTCTACCGCGAGGACCTGTTCCGCGAGGCCGGCCTCGCCCCGCCCGTGACCCTGGACGACGTGACCGCCGCCGCGGCGCGGCTGACCAACCGCGGCGCCAACCGTGCCGGCATCGCCATGCCCTACCAGCGCGGCGGGCCGATCACCTCCTGGTTCCTGGCAACCTATGCGGGGGCAGGGGGCAGGTTGCTGGCCAATCCTCCAAACGACTTCACCCCGACGCTGGACACCCCCCTCGCCCGCCAGGTGCTGGACAGCTACCTGGGCTGGCTGGCCAGCGCCCCCGCCGGCGCCATCAACTATCACTGGAACGACCAGACCGTGGCGATGCAGACCGGGCGCATCGCCATGGCCCCGAGCTTCTCGATCAACGGCGCGGAATTCGTCAAGCCCGACCGCTCGGTCGTGGCCGGCAAGGTGGGCTTCACCACCATGCCCCGCGCCACGGCCGCCGCCCCCGCGCGCGTGCCTTTCGGCGGCTGGGCGCTGGCCATCAATTCGCGCACCTCCCGGAGCGAGGAGGCCTGGGCCTTTCTCAAGTATATGACCAGCACCGCGGTGCAGGTGGAACTAGCAAAGCTGAACGGCACGCCGGTGCGCCGCTCTGCTATGGAGAATTCGGAGCTGCAAGCGGCCTACCCGTGGCTGCCCTTCATTCTCCAGGCGGAGCGTGAGGGTCTTGTCGTGCCCGACTACCGCCCGCGCTACCCCTTCTACCCGGAGGTAGAGGAAGCGCTGGGGTTGGAGCTGAACCGCGCAGCACTCAAGCAGGTCGGCGCCGCGGAGGCGCTTACTGCCGCTCAGGGCAAGCTGGTCGCCATCCTCAAGGCCGCGGGGCATCCCGTCCGCGCATGAGAGGCGGACGAGGCCGCAGCACCGCCCCACGCGGCGCAGCGCTGTTCCTGCTGCCGGCGGGACTCCTGTGGGGCGGCTTCCTGCTGGTGCCGCTGGCGCTGGTTCTGGTGCTCAGCTTGCTGGACTGGAACTTGTCGCGTGCGCCCGCGCCGGTCTTCTCCGGCCTGGGCAACTACCGCCGCCTGCTCGCGGACCCGGAGGTGCTGGGAGCGCTGGGGCGGACGCTGCTCTTCACGCTGGAGAGCGTGGTGCTGCAGCTCGCGCTGGGCCTCGGCATCACCCTGCTCTTCGTGCGCGAGAGCCGTATCATGGGCACGGTGCGTGCCCTGTTCCTGGCGCCGATGATGCTGGCGCCGATCTTCGCGGCTATGGTGTGGCGGCTGCTCTACTCCGACGATTTCGGCCTGCTGCGCTACGCGCTGGTGCTCCTGGGTGCCGAGGACCCGCCCTCCTGGCTGGGCGACCCGGCGCTCGCGCTGCACGCGGTGGTGCTGGTCAATGTCTGGCAGTGGACCGCCTTTGTCGTGCTGTTCCTGCTGGCTGCGCTGCAGTCCATCCCGGCCGAGCTCTACGAGGCCGCCCGCATCGACGGCGCCGGCGCCTGGCGACGCTTCCGCTCCATCACGCTGCCGCTCCTGGCGCCGGCTCTCCTGGCCGTGGCGCTGTTCCGCGCGGTGGACGCGGTGAAGGTGCTGGACATCGTCTACGTGCTGACCGCGGGTGGCCCCGGCACCAGCACGCAAACCCTGTCTTTCCTGGTGTACCGCAC
>JBBSIT010000685.1:0-2972 GCA_038231995.1 Acetobacterales bacterium
CGGCGTAACTGGTCAGGTCGTCGAGGTCGCGGAGCCGCGGTTCAGGACGCTGCGGGCATCCAGGCGCGGCCCTGGGCGAGGGTGACCAGGGCGTCGAAGAAGTTGATTCCGTGTTTCTCGTCGAGGCCTGGCGCGCCGACCGCTGGGGCAACCTCCTGTTCCGCAGCAGCGGCCGCAACTTCAACCCCGTCATGGCCATGGCCGGCCGGCTGACCGTGGTGCAGACGCAGCACATGGCCGAGCTGGGCGAGCTCGATCCGGAATGCGTGGCGACGCCGGGCATCTTCGTGGATCGCGTGCTGCACGTGCCCTATGGTGACCCGGCGAGCTAGGGAGACGACAGTGTTGAACCGCACCCAGATGGCCGCCCGGGTGGCGCAGGACATCCCGGAAGGCTGGTACGTCAACCTCGGCATCGGCATCCCGACCGGGGTCGCGGACCAGGTGCCCGAGGGCCGCGAGGTCATCTTCCACAGCGAGAACGGCGTGCTCGGCATGGGGCCCGCCCCGGCGCCCGGCACAGTCGATCCCTGGCTCATCAACGCCGGCAAGCAGCACGTAACACTCCGCCCCGGCGGCGCCTACGTGCACCACGCCGACAGCTTCGCCATGATCCGCGGCGGGCACCTCGACCTCTGCGTGCTCGGCGCCTTCGAGGTGGCGGAGAACGGCGACGTCGCGAACTGGGCCACCAGCGAGAACGACACGGCCCCCGCGGTCGGCGGCGCGATGGACCTCGCGGCGGGCGCCAAGCGGCTCTGGGTGGTGATGGAGCATACCACGCGCGAGGGCCGGCCCCGGCTGGTGCGCCGCTGCTCCTACCCGCTGACCGCGCCCGGCGCCGTCGCGCGCATCTACACCAACATGGCCGTGCTGGACGTGACGCCGGAGGGCTTCGCGGTGCGGGACCTGGCGCCGGGCGTCACGTTCGAGGCACTGCAGGCCTGCACGGACGCCGATCTGCGGCGGGGAACAGCGGCATGATGCTGCGGGAAGCCCGCGAGGGCGCGACAGTCGTGCTGACGCTCGACCTTCCCGAGCGCCGCAACGCGCTCGCCGTCCCGATGCGGCAGGCGCTGGCCGACGCGCTGGAGCGGATCGAGGCCGACCGCGACGTGCGCGCCGGCGTCATCACCGGCGCCGGCGGCACCTTCTGCGCCGGCGGCGACATCAGCGGCATGGACGTGACCGACATCGCCGCCGGCCGCGAGCGGTTCCGCCTCACGCACCGGCTTGTGCGGCTGCTGATCAAGTCCAGCAAGCCGGTCGTCGCCGCCGTCGAGGGCTGGTGCGTAGGCGCCGGGCTGTCGCTCGCTCTGTGCTGCGATACAGTGGTGGCCGCCGAGGACGCCCACTTCATGGCCGGGTTCGGCAAAGTGGGGCTGATCGCCGATCTCGGCCTGCTGCACACCCTGCCGGCCCGGGTGGGGCAGGGCAGGGCGCGCCAGCTTCTCCTGTATGGCGAGGCGATGGACGCCTGGGAGGCTGAGCGCATCGGCCTGGTGGACCGTCTGGCTCCGCCCGGCACGGCGCTGGACGCAGCCCTGGAGCGCGCGCGGTTGTTCCACGGCGCGGCGCCGCTGCCGGCAGCGCTGACTAAGCAATGGCTCGCCGCCGGGCTGGACGCGGCGCTCGACTGGGAGCGGGACACGCAGAGCATGCTGTTCCTCTCCGCCGACCATGCCGAGGGGAAGGCCGCGTTCCTGGCCAAGCGTTCCCCCACGTTCCGGGGAGCCTGACTGCTGAGCGCAGTGGGCGAGGCGGTCCGCCAGCGGCCGCGGCTGGACGGGCTGGCGATCGGCCTTATGGTGGTGCTGTGCACCCTCTGGGGCGTGCAGCAGGTCGGCACCAAGGTGGCGATCGAGCAGGGCCTGCCGCCGCTGCTGCAAGCGACCCTCCGCGCCGCGATCGCGACGGCGCTGCTGCTGCTGTGGGTGCTGGCGCGCGAGGGCCGGCGCGGCGTGGCCCGCCTGTTCGCCCAGGACGGGTCGCTGCGGCCCGGCGTCGTCATCGCCGTGCTGTTCGCGCTCGAGTTCATCCTGCTGTTTACCGGCGTCCAGTACACCAGCGCGTCCCGCGCCGTGCTGCTGCTCTACACCGCGCCGTTCTTCACCGCCCTGGGCGCGCACCTGGTCCTGCCCGGCGAGCGCCTGCGCCCCGTGCCCGCGCTCGGCCTGTCGCTCGCCTTCGCCGGCGTGGCCGTGACGGTGCTGGACGGCGGCGCGGCCGGCGGCTCGGCCCTGGGCGACGCGCTGATGATCGGCGCCGCGGCGGCCTGGGGCGTGACGACCGTGGTGGTCAAGGCGAGCCCCGCGCTGGGCCGCATCCCGGCCGCCAAGCTGCTGCTCTGGCAACTCGGCGGCTCCGTGCCGATCCTGTTCCTCGCCGCCGCCGCGGCCGGGCAGGTCGTCGTGCCGCACGCGACGCCGCTCGCCTGGGCGTCGCTGGCCTACCAATCCGTGATCGTCGCCTTCGCGAGCTACCTCGCCTGGTTCTGGCTGGTGACGCGCTACCCGGCGGGACGGCTGTCGGCGTTCACGTTCCTCACGCCGTTGATCGGGGTGGCTGCGGCGGCGGTGCTGCTGGGCGAGCCGGCTACGTTGGGGTTGGTGGTGGGGCTTGGGTGCGTGATCGTTGGGTTGTGGTTGGTGAACCGGCGTTAGGCCAAGGCTCCTCTCCAATGGGTTTCTATCAAGAGGTAATATTTATGCAGAATGGCGTCTAAACCCCGTCCAGTTTGGAAATCATAGTCCCGCCCCTGTGATCAGGGGCACGGCATCGCAGTCACCTTCTCTGGCCAGAGGCGGACAGGACTATGGTTTTCAAACTGGACGCGGTTTAGATTAGTACACTGTAAGTAACTGCCCAGGTTGTCGCCGAAAGCTCAAGTGATCCGCAGTTCGGCGACCAGGTTGTCGGGTTGGCCTGTCAGGGCGGCCAGCAAATCCCAGCCCTGCTTTCTTGCGGTTGAG
>JBBSIT010000686.1:0-2961 GCA_038231995.1 Acetobacterales bacterium
GCGAGGTTGACCACGATCAGCGCGCCCTCGCTGCCGTCGCCGTCCTTGCCCACGCCCTCGTCGGCGATGTAGGCGGCGCCGTTGACCGAATCGAGCACGAAGTCGTTCGGCTCGGAGTGGGCCCCCAGCGCGGAGGACGTGATCGGCAGCACGCGGTACAGGCTGTCGGACCGCGTGTCCCAGATGACGAACTTGGGCGGGATCTGGCTGCGCGACCCCATGTCGAGCATCCAGACCTTGCCTTCGCCGTCCGCGCGGATGCCGAGCACGGCGTCGAGCCGTTCGCCCGGCGGCGGCGCCTCGGAGTTCCACCGCGCGTTGGGGAACGGGCGCAGCGTGTCGGGCGAGACCATCTCCGAGACGCGGGTATCGGTCTCGAACATCGGGTGGTGGGAGACGACCAGGCGGCCCTCGGGCGTGAAGGTCGGGTTGCCCAGCGGCAGGTCGAAGCCTGCCGCGATGTCGGCCATGGCCGGACCGGCGCCCTGCGCTACGGCGGGGGCGGACGGCATCAGCGCGACGAGGCCGGCGGGGAGGGCACGGCGGGGGATGTGGAGCGGCATGCTGCCTCCGCAAGGAGTCGGCCATTGGAGCAGATCAGACGGAAGGGGCCGTCTGATCTGCTCCAATGGCCTTCATCTTTTGGGCCGATTCACCTGACGCTCGGGATTCAAGCGTCAGGATCGGACCATCATGCCGCCCGTAACACGCGCGCTGTGGCGCGCGGCAGATCAAACATCCGTCAGGCCGACACGCAGCAAGTGGCGGCCCAGGCCAGCAGCTGCTTCAGGCTTGGTCCGGGCTCGGAGGCGAGCGCCGGCGCAGCGCGGCCAGCGCCATGACGCCGCCCGCCAACAAGGCGAGGCTCGCGGGCTCGGGCACGAACGCGCGCGCGGTGAAGGTGCTCGCGTCCGGGGCGAAGTCCGAGATCAGGGCGTTGTCGGCGACATCGATGCCATTCGGCGCGAACCGCGGCCAAAGATTGTAGCGGTAATCGGCGAAGGCGAGCCCCTGCGAGAGCAGCAGGCTCTCGGGCAAGGTCACGGTGATTGTCGGGCCGGAGATGCTGATGGTCGAGGAATCCAGGGGCCTCGGCCCGCCGCCCAAGGCGAAGTCGAGGAAGAACCCGGTGCCGTCCGGGAAAAGCCCCACGGCCGAGTCGAATATCACGCCTTGGCCAGTGGGCGGGTTGAACGTCGTGAAGAGCGCCGTCCCCACGCCTCGGTCGATCCCCCATACGTAGACCGCGCCCGGCGTCGTGCCGATCGCGGCCGCGAGCGGCCCGACCAGGACCACCGGGTTGGGCGCGGACCGGAACGCATCGACCGAGAGCACATCGAGGTCGCCGTTGCGCGGGCCGACGTAAACCGACAGGAAGTCTCCGGCCGGGTCGGTGATCACTGCCCGCGCGGGCGCGGCGGCGAGGGCGGCAGCGGCCAAGCTTGCCGTGGCGAGGAGGAGAGTGCGGATCGGTTGAAACTTGGACATCACTGGTTTCCCTAGAGTTGCACGCGACATTACCGTTACGATTTAAGTTCAATATTTCCAAGAAACGATTTGGCTTCTAGTTCTTGGGCACAACACGAGTCAGCAGATCCGGTCGGCGCTGCCGCCGCGACCGCCAATCACGAGGTCGTTATCCGGCGTACCCGTCATCACATCAGGCCCGTTCGTTCCATTAGCGACATTCGGCATAGCGGCGCGCCTCCAATAAGCTAGATCGGCAATTGGCAAGCAGGGCGCCGACAGCGGCGCGTTCTAGGTCCGATGCACGCTCGTTATCAAACCAGAATATCTACTCGACGAATTAGCTCGACTAATGATGCGGTTTCCGGCTGATCGATTCGCGAGTGAGAGGAGTCCCGCGCTTTGGTGCTGCGGTTACGACCTGCGCGCGCCGCTTCGGAGGGCGTGTGCGTGGTGTCAGCGTCCACGCCGAGATGGAGCTTCCGCCACGAGCGGCGTGTTTTCGTGCCGTGCTTACCGACCAGCCACTCGCCCGCGCCGCAGGCGCAGGCCCGTGCTGTCCACCAGCAGGTGCACGGGCTCGGCCGCGGCACATCCAACGTCGCGGCCCTGCGGCTCAGCGTTGTATGGTCCGGCACACGCAGCGCGAGGCTAAGCAGGCCAATGACGGAGCCGATCAGGCCCGCAGCTTGGCGGTAGGCGAGGCGCGCATCCGGGAGACAAGAGCGGGGGCGCTCTGCTGCGCCGGGCCGGTCCCCGGCGCCATGCGCGGGTCCGCGCACCAAACCCGCACTACGCACGCGGCTCCTGCAGCAACGCCCAGGCCCCCTTCAGCCTCCGCGCGCCAACACCTCGCCCGATCCGATCGCATGGGATTGCGCCAGCTGCCCAGCGCCGGCCGGGTCGCGTGCGATGACGGCCTGCAGAATGCTGTCGTGCTCGTCCCAGAACGGCCCCAGCCGGATCGGCGCCTTCGCCAGCAGCAGGATGGAGCGCCGTACGTGATGCCAGTTCATGTACGCAGCCGCTGAGATCAGGCTGTTGCCGGCAAGCTGGTAGATGAAGTCGTGGAAGCTGAAGTCAGCCGTCACCATCGCCCGCAGGTCCCCGTCAGCCACTGCGGCCCGCCCGGCCCGGATGATCACCTCGCCTCGCGCCCGATCCGATGGGGCAGCATGCTGCGCCGCCGACACCGCTGCAGCGGTGTCCAGCGCCGCCCGCAACTCGTACACCTCACGTGCGAACCCGAGTCCCTACGCTCGCAAGGTCCGTATCGCATTGGCTGGAAAAGCCATTCCCTTCGAGCTGCTGACGGAAGTGCCTTGGGACAGCACCACGCAGACGCCGCGCTACAACCCGCTGGAGAAGCTGCCGGTGCTGCTGCTGGAGGATGGCGGCAGCGTGTACGAGTCCCGCTTCATCCTGGAATGGATCGAGGTGAAGCACCCCGATCCGCCTCTATTGCCTGCCGACCCCGACGAGCAGCTGGCCGCC
>JBBSIT010000687.1:0-2954 GCA_038231995.1 Acetobacterales bacterium
AGGGGTTCCATGGCCCGCTCCGGCTCGCGACCCTGCGGTATGCCAGGCGATGCGCGCGCTATGGCGATCGGGATGACGATGCGCTGAAGCAGGATCTCCAAGAGCGGATCAAGCAGGCGCCGCGGCGGCCGGATCGCGGCGCGCTGGGCGATTACGATGACGCCTACCTGCAGCGGCTGATTGACGGCGCCGTCGCCCTCGTCGCCGGCGACACCGAAATCCAGGCCATGCGCCCGCACCACCAAGGACCGGCGAACACTGTCGAGGACGCCCGGGGCGCGATCACGGAGCATGTCGGCGAGTTCCTGAGCCGAGCGCTGGCATGGCATCGGCTGAGTGCGGAGAAGCAGGTGCAGCAGCCACCCGAGCACGCGGCGCTGGTGGTCGGCGTCGGCGTCGGCAAGTCCACCCAGGCACGCGAGGCGCTGCCAGCCTTCATCAGCACCGCCCGGGGGGACGGGCAGGATTTCGAGCAGAGTGTGATGGAAGGGCGCGCGCCTCATCGCGTCCTCTGGCTCGTGCCCACGCACAAGCTGGGCAATGAGACGCTGGCGGAGATGGCCCGGCTGGAGCTGAAGGCGGCCGTGATGCGCGGCCGCGACGCCGAGTTGCCGGGCACCGGCGATCCTGAGAATGACGTACCCGCCGAGCGCATGTGCCTGAACCTCGAAGCCGTCGAGGACGCGCTGAAGATCGGCGAGGACGTGGAGCGGTCAGTGTGCGGCACCGGCAAGCCTGACAAGCCCTCGTGCCCCTACTTCGGCCAGTGTGCGTATCAGCGCCAGAAGAAGGCGGTCGCGCGGGCGGACGTGGTGATCGCGTCGCACCAGGCGCTGTTCCATCGGTTGCCCAAAGAGGTCAGCAAGGGCCTCGGCCTCGTGATCGTGGACGAGGCGTGGTGGCAGAACGGGTTGGCGCCGAACCGAGAGACGCGGCTGGCTGGCTTTGCCGATGTGCCTCTGTCCTACCCCGTTCGGCGCAAGGCCAAGATTGAGGGACGCAAGCTGACGGGGGTCTGGCGTCTCGAGCGCGACGAGGAAGCGACCAACGATCTGCACGTCCTGTCCGCGAGGGCAGAAGCCGCCTTCGCCTCCATCCCGGAGAGGGAGCTAGTGAGCAAGGAGGCGGTGCTCGCGGCCGGGCTCTCGGCCAGCGATTGCGCCGAGGCGCTCAAGCTGGAGTGGCGCCGCAAGATCGAAGGCGTGATCCATCCTGGCATGCGGCCGGACGCACGCCGGGAGGCGGTCCTGATCGCCGAGGGCAACGCCACGATCCCGCGGCGCGCGGGCATCTGGACGGCGCTGGAGGAGCTGCTGACGGGCGAGGCCACCCACACGGGCCGGCTGCAGATGGGTACCCGCTCCGGGGTCGAAGGGCCGGCCCGCGTGGTTCTGCTGCACACCCGGCAGCCAATCCGCGATGACATTGCCGAGCTGCCCATCCTCTGCCTGGACGCCACCATGCCGGTGCAGATCGTGCGCTACTTCCTGCCGCGGCTGAACGTGCTGGCGGAAGTGCAGGCGAGCGCGCCGCACATGGAAGTGCACCAGGTCACAGGCGGCTGGGGCAAAACGAGCCTGGTCACCAGTGACCGGGCCGCACCCGAAGAGAACCGGCGACGGCAGGGCTTGGTCGGCGAGCTCGCCGACTTCGTGCGCCTGAACAGCGGCGGCAATGCCCTCGTCATCACCTATGAGGCGATCGAGCAGAGCTTCGCTGGGCCTGGCATCCGCACCGGGCACTTCAACGCCATCGCCGGGTTGGACGTGTTCCGGGACGTGCGCAGCCTGTTCGTCATCGGTCGCCCCTTGCCAGATGGGCGCGAGCTGCGCGCGGCCGCGCTCGCCCTCACGGGTCGGGCAATCCAGCCGGAGGACGGCCAGCGCGAGACGCGCGGCGTGCTGATGGCGGATGGCAGCGGCGCCGCGATGAACGTCCGCGCCTTCGCCGATCCGGACCTGGAAGCCTTGCGGGTGGCAATCACCGAGTCGGAGGTCATTCAGGCCATCGGCCGGGGCAGGGGGGTGAACCGCGACGCCAACACGCCCCTATCCGTGTTCGTCCTCGCCGACGTCGCCCTTCCGCTCCCCGTCACACGGCTTGCCGCATGGGAGCATGTGCGTCCTGACGTGCTGGCACGGATGCGAGCGCGGGGCGTGGTGCTGCTCGGGGCGACCGATGCGGCGAAGGCTTACCCGGACCTGTTCCCGACTCCCGAGGCCGCCCGCAAGGCAATCCAGCGGAGCGGGGCAGGGGGGTATTTCCCGGACATTCCCCTAGGAAGTATTCTCTTAGGGGTTTGTCCGGGAAATAGGCTGATCGAGGTCGAGTACCGTCCGGGCGGTCGAGGTCAGCAGGAGCGTCGGGCTTGGGTCGCTGCTGATCTCCTGAAAGGCTTGCCAGCGTGGCTGGAGGCGCTGATCGGACCGCTGGTCCACTACGCCGAGCACGTCCCCGAACCGCCTCCGCCACCGCCTATGGCCGAGAAGCCGCCCGTGCGGCCGCCACCACCTCCTGACGCTGCTGGGGCACCGGCGCCCGTTCGCGCGCCGTTGATGGCTGTGCGCCCGTCCGCGCCGGCCTGGTCGTCCTCTATCGAGGAGGACTGGACAGGTCCGCCGTTGCCGCAAGGCTCCAGCGCGCCAGCATTTGAAGCAACCTGGGGAGGCGCCGGCGACGATTGATCCTGGCGCCAGTCAATCCAACATTCCAATCACAACCGTAAACCGAGGCTGAAATGGCCAAGCTGAAGTCGGATCAACAGAAGTTAAATCCAAATGATGAATGGACTACCATGACAACCACTATGACGAAACGTGAACTCGCCACGATCGCTGCCAAGGCGGCCTCTGCCGAGGCTCGCCAGAACCGCATTGACGTTGACAAGAGGATTAGGGATGCAGTTGCGGCGGTCGAGGAGAAGATCACCGCTCGTCGTGCCCGGTCGGCTCAGC
>JBBSIT010000688.1:0-2952 GCA_038231995.1 Acetobacterales bacterium
ACGCTGATCGCCGACGGGATCAACATCAACGTCACCCTGCTGTTCGCGCTCAGCGCCTACCAGGCGGTGGCGGAGGCGTTCATGGCCGGGCTGGAGGCGCGGGTGGCGGCGGGCCAGCCGGTCGCGGGCGTCGCCAGCGTCGCCAGCTTCTTCGTCAGCCGCATCGACGCGGTGATCGACAAGGCGATCGACAAGCGCGTGGCGGCCGGCGAGATGGAGTTGGGCCGGCTGCGCGGCAAGGTGGCGATCGCCAACGCCAAGCTCGCCTACCAATGGTATCTCGCGATGGTCGCCGGGTCGCGCTGGAAGGCGCTGGAGGCGGCGGGTGCGCAGCCGCAGCGGCTGCTGTGGGCCAGCACGGGCGTCAAGGACAAGGCGTACAGCGACGTGCTGTATGTCGAGGAGCTGATCGGCCGCGACACGGTCGACACCATCCCGCCCGCCACGATGGACGCGTTCCGCGACCATGGCCAGCCGCGCGACAGCCTGGCCGAGGGCGTGGACGAGGCGCGGCGCGTGCTGGAGGACGCGGCCCGGGCCAGCCTCGACCTCGACGGGGTGACGCGGGCGCTGGTGAAGGACGGCGTGCGCCTGTTCGCCGACGCGGCCGACAGCCTGCTGGGCTCCGTCGCCGCCAAGCGCGCCGCGATGCTGGACGACCGGCTGTGCCGGGTCACGATCGGCAAGCTGCCAGACGCGCTGGATGGCGCCGTGCAGGCGGAGATGGAGCGTTGGCGCAGCGAGGGGCTGATCCGCCGGCTCTGGGCGCGCGACGCCTCGCTGTGGACCGGCACGGACGAAGCCAAGTGGCTCGGCTGGCTCGGCGCCGTGGACGCGGGCTATCTCGCGCTGCCCGAGTTGCAGCGGTTTCAGGACTCGGTGCGCTCCGAGGGGTATCGCCACGTGCTGCTGCTCGGCATGGGCGGGTCGAGCCTCGGGCCGGAGGTGCTGGCCGAGACGTTCGGGCGCCAGGACGGCTTCCCCGAGCTGCTGGTGCTCGACAGCACCGACCCGCAGCAGGTGGCGGCGTTCGAAGCGCGGGTCGATCTCGCGCGCACGCTCGTGATCGTCAGCAGCAAGAGCGGCGGCACGCTGGAGCCCAACATCCTGAAGGCGTATTTCTGGGACCGGATGCGGGCGGCGGCCGGCGACAAGGCCGGCCAGCACTTCGTCGCCGTGACCGACCCCGGCAGCAAGCTGCAGCAGGACGCCAAAACGGACGGCTTCCGCCACGTGTTCCACGGCGACCCGGCGATCGGCGGCCGCTACTCCGTGCTCAGCCCGTTCGGCCTCGTCCCGGCGGCGGCGATGGGGTTCGACCTCAAGGCGTTCCTTGACAGCGCGGCGTTCACAGTGCGGTCCTGCGGCGCCGGCACGCCGCCGAAGGCGAACCCGGGCGTGCAGCTCGGCGTGCTCGTGGGCGTGGCGGCCAAGATGGGCCGGGACAAGCTGACCGTGCTGGCCTCGCCGGGGCTGCGCGACGTGGGCGCCTGGCTGGAGCAGCTCGTGGCGGAGAGCACGGGCAAGCAGGGCCACGGCATCGTCCCGGTGGACGACGAGCCGGTCGGCCCGCCGGAGGTGTATGGCGGCGACCGGCTGTTCGCCTATCTCCGCCTCGCGTCGGACCCGGGCATGCCGGAGGTCGCGGCGCTGGAGGCGGCCGGGCAGCCCGTGGTGCGGCTCGATCTCGCGGACCGGGGGCAGCTCGGCCAGGCGTTCTTCCTGTGGGAGATGGCGACCGCGGTGGCCGGCGCCGTCATCGGCATCGACCCGTTCGATCAGCCGGACGTGGAGGCCAGCAAGGTCGAGACCAAGAAACTGACCGACGCCTATGCCGCCAGCGGCAAGCTGCCGGACGAGGCGCCGTTCCTGGTCAGCGAGGGCATCAAGCTGTTCGCCGACCCCGCCAACCAGGACGCCCTGCGGCAGGAGAGCCTGGAAGACGTCATCAGGGCGCACCTGGACCGCGCCGGGCCGGGCGATTACGTGGCGTTCCTGGCCTATATCGAGCGCGACGGGCCGCATATCGAGGCGCTGCGCCGGATGCGCACCCTGGTGCGGGACCGCAAGCGCGTGGCGACCTGCGTGGGGTTCGGGCCGCGGTTCCTGCACTCCACCGGCCAGGCCTACAAGGGCGGACCCAACAGCGGCGTGTTCCTGCAGATCACCGCGGATGATGCGCAGGACTTGGGCGTGCCGGGGGCGCCTTACAGCTTCGGCGTGGTGAAGGCGGCGCAGGCGCGCGGCGACTTCGACGTGCTGGCCGAGCGGGGTCGGCGGGCGCTTCGGGTGCATCTGGGCTCGGATGTGGGCGCCGGGCTGGCGCGGCTGGCGCGCGCCGTCGAAGCGGCGGTGGGCTGATGGAACTGGGCATCGTCGGCCTCGGCCGGATGGGCGGCAACATCGCGCAGCGGCTGATGCTGGCCGGGCATCGCGTGGTGGCGTATGACCGCGACGCGCAGGCGGTGCAGGCGCTCGTCGCGAAGGGCGCCGTGGCGGCGGAGAGCGCGGAGGACCTGGTGCAGCAGCTCGCCGCGCCGCGGGCGGTGTGGCTGATGCTGCCGGCGGGCGCTGTGACGGAGGCGGCGGTGGAGGAGGTGGGCGGTCTGCTGAGCCCGGGCGACGTGGTGATCGACGGCGGCAATACCTACTACAAGGACGACGTGCGCCGCGCCGCCAAGCTGCGCGAGAGCGGGATCATCTACCTCGACGTGGGCACGTCCGGCGGGGTGTGGGGCCTGGAGCGCGGCTACTGCATGATGATCGGCGGCGAGCGGGACGCGGTGGAGCGGCTGGACCCGGTGTTCGACGCCTTGGCGCCGGGCATCGGCACGATCCCGCGCACGCTGGGCCGCGAGGGGAGGGACGGGCAAGCGGAGCGCGGCTACCTGCATTGCGGCCCGGCCGGCTCCGGGCACTTCGTCAAGATGGTGCACAACGGCATCGAGTACG
>JBBSIT010000689.1:0-2952 GCA_038231995.1 Acetobacterales bacterium
ACCTTGGGTGAAACCACTCTACCGGTACGTATCAGCACGACAGGACCAGCACCAGATGCCTCGAACCGGCCCCGCCCGCGCGCCAGACGGCGCAGCCTCGATCCCCGCCGCCCCGGCCGCGGCGCCCGAGTTCGGGCCCGTGCCGGCCTGGGACCTGGCCGACCTCTACCCCGCGCCCGACAGCCCGGAGATCGCCGCCGACTTCGCCCGCGCCGACGAGGCCGCACTCGCCTTCAAGGAGGCGTACGCCGGCCGGCTCGACGCGCTCAGCGGCGCCGAGCTGGCCGCAGCGCTCGCCGAGTACGAGCGGATCGAGGAGATCCTGGGCCGGCTGATGTCCTACGCCCAACTGCGGTTCAGCGCCGACAGCACCGACCCGGCCGCCGGCCAGTTCCTCCAGTCCGCCGGCGAGCGGGTGACGAACATCAGCTCCAACCTGCTGTTCTTCGCGCTCGAGCTGAACCGCATCGACGACGCAGCGCTCGACGCCAAGCTCGCCGACCCGGCGCTGGCGCGCTGGGCGTCCTGGCTGCACGACCTTCGCGTGTTCCGCCCGCATCAGCTCTCGGACGACCTGGAGCGGCTGCTGCACGAGAAGGAGGTGACGGGCCGCAGCGCCTGGAACCGCCTGTTCGACGAGACGATGGCCGGCCTGCGCGTGCCGCTCCGCGGCGAGGAGCTGACCGTCAGCGCCGCGCTCAACAAGCTGTCCGACCGCGACCGTGCGATCCGGCAGGACGCGGCCCAGGCGATCGGCCAGGTGTTCGAGACCAATATCCGCCTGTTCTCGCTCGTGACCAACACGCTCGCCAAGGACAAGGAGACGCTCGACACCTGGCGCCGCTACCCCCGTCCGGCCAGCTACCGCAATCGCTCCAACATGGTCGAGGACGAGGTCGTCGACGCGCTGGTGGATGCCGTCAGCTCGGACTATGGGCGCCTGTCGCACCGCTACTACGCGCTCAAGGCGCGCTGGCTCGGGCTGGACAAGCTGCAGCACTGGGACCGCAACGCGCCCCTGCCGGACGACGCGGACCGGCTGATCCCGTGGGACGAGGCGCGCGACCGCGTGCTGTCGGCCTATGGCGGGTTCAGCCCGGAACTCGCCACGATCGGGCAGCGCTTCTTCGACCGGCCGTGGATCGACGCCGGGCTGCGGCCGGGCAAGACGGGCGGCGCCTTCGCGCATCCCACGGTGCCGTCGGCGCATCCGTACCTGCTGGTCAACTATCACGGCAAGACGCGCGACGTGATGACGCTGGCGCACGAGTTGGGCCACGGGGTGCACCAGGTCCTCGCCTCCGAGCAGGGCTACCTGCGGTCCAGCACGCCGCTGACCCTCGCCGAGACCGCCAGCGTATTCGGCGAGATGATGACGTTCCGCGCGTTGCTGGATGCCGAGACGGACCCGGCGCGCCGCCGGGTCATGCTGGCCGGCAAGGTCGAGGACATGCTGAACACGGTGGTGCGCCAGATCGCGTTCTACCAGTTCGAGACCCTGCTGCACGACGAGCGTCGCGGCGGCGAGCTGCTGCCGGAGCGCATCGGCGAGCTGTGGATGCAGGTGCAGACGGCGAGCCTCGGCCCGGCCTTCGAGTTCACGCCGGAATACCGGGTGTACTGGTCCTACGTGCCGCACTTCATCCACTCGCCATTCTACGTGTACGCCTACGCGTTCGGGGACTGCCTGGTGAATGCGCTCTACTCGGTGTTCCAGGGCGGGCACCCCGGCTTCGAGCGCAAGTACCTCGACATGCTGCGCGCCGGCGGCACCAAGCGGCACAAGGAACTGCTGGCGCCCTTCGGGCTTGACGCGTCCGACCCGGCGTTCTGGCGCCGCGGCCTCGACGTGATCGCCGGCTTCATCGACGAGCTGGAGCGGGCGTGATGGCAGAGGGGGAGGCCGGACGGTCCAACCTGTTCGGCGAGATCAAGCGCTTCGCCCGCACCTCCGGCGCCGTCGGCGGCATCGCCGCCCGCGTCGCGGGGGAGCGCGTGTTCGGCTTCAAGACCGACCGCACTGCCCACGCCGAGGACCTCAGGAGCATCCTCGGCGGCCTCAAGGGCCCGCTGATGAAGGTGGCGCAGATCCTGTCCACCGTGCCGGATGCGCTGCCGGCGGAATACGCGAAGGAGCTCGCCGAGCTGCAGGCCAACGCGCCGGCGATGGGCTGGTCGTTCGTCCGCCGCCGCATGGCGGGCGAGCTAGGCCCGGACTGGCAGTCGAAGTTCACCAGCTTCGGCAAGGAGGCGGCGGCCGCGGCCAGCCTCGGCCAGGTCCACCGCGCCCGCCTGCCCGATGGCACGGACGTCGCCTGCAAGCTGCAATACCCCGACATGCCCAGCACGGTGGACGCCGACCTGCGGCAGTTGCGGTTGGCGATGAACGTGTATCGCCGGATCGACAGCGTGATCCAGGGCGAGGACATCTACACCGAGATTGCCGAGCGGCTGCGCGAGGAGCTGGACTACCTGCGCGAGGCCGCGAACATGCGGCTCTACCAGCTCATGCTGCGCGACGAGCCTCGGGTCACCGTGCCGACGCCAATCGACGCCTACTGCACCCCGCGCCTGCTGACGATGACCTGGCTCGACGGCACGCCGCTGCAGGCGCGCATCGACCAGGACCCGCCGCAGGAGGTCCGCAACACGATCGCCCGGGCGCTGTTCCATGCCTGGTACGTGCCGTTCTACCGCTACGGCGTCATCCACGGCGACCCGCATCTCGGCAACTACCAGGTGCGGGCCGATGACGGGCTGAACCTGCTCGATTTCGGCGCCATCCGCGTGTTCCCGCCCCGCTTCGTGCGCGGCGTGCTCGACCTTTACGAGGCGATACGCGACGAGGACATGGAAAAGGCCCGCCATGCCTATCTCGGCTGGGGCTTTACCGAGATGTCGCGCGAGAAGATGGAGGTGCTGAACGAGTGGGCACGGTTCGTCTACGAGGCG
>JBBSIT010000690.1:0-2949 GCA_038231995.1 Acetobacterales bacterium
AGGACGTGACGTTCCTGACGGACGGCAGCGAGGAGGTGCGGGCGTTGACCGAACTGGTCACCCCCGAGGCCGAGCACGTGCTGGACTGGTTCCATATCACCATGCGCCTGACGGTGCTCGGTCAGTATGCCCGCGGTGTCGCACACCACGACGAAGCCGAGGGTGCTCGTCTCCTCGAGGCGCTGGACCGCATCAAGTGGTTGCTATGGCACGGCAACCAGCATCGGGCCGGCAAGGAGATCGCGTTCTTCGAGGACGACGTGGACGGGCTGGAGCTGGACTATACTAACCTCGGCAAATTCGTGCGTTCCGCCCATGAGTTCGCCGTCTACATCGCCAGCAACGCCGGGAGCCTGATCAACTATGGTGAGCGTTTCCGCGCCGGCGAGCGCATCTCCTCCTGCCTGGCCGAGAGCACGGTCAACGCCGTCATCAGCAAGCGCCTTGCCAAACGACAACAGATGCAATGGACCAAACGAGGCGCTCACCTCCTGCTCCAGACCGAACGCGGACGCTCGATGGCACGCTCCGGTCAATGTTCGAGCGCTGGCATCCCGGGCTCGCCAACGGCAACGCGGTCGACGCACCAGTTGCCGCAGCCTAAAACCCCACAGATCCTGATGCTCTCCCCTGAAACGCAGACCTCGCCACCAACCCGCCATATTGAAAGCAATGCGTCGCCATGATCAGCTGCCAGTGTATCGCGGAGCCGGCGAGGATCTTAAGTAACGGTCACTCGGGGCTGACACTACGCGGTTAAGGAGTAGTCGATGTCCAATCACTTCGAGCTCTTGAACATCGAGCTTTCGTCTGTCCCGACCGTGATCAGCTTCGGCGGCGGTTTCGCCGAATACTCGTTTGCTGTCTCCGACACGGCTTTAGGTCCCGAGGTCACGGTGGCTACGTCTGGAACCGCCGCGGTTGCGAGCGCAGGCGGGCCTGTCGAACTCGCGTCCGGCGCGGTTGTCGATTCAGGAGAAACGTATTCCGCTTATCCAAGCCCTGAACCGATCCCGTACGTACTGGGTGGCGAGGAGCTCGGGCTTGCATACTCCCTGCCGGACGGCGTGCACTATGGATACGCGGACATCTCAGATACGACCCTTGTCGGCTACGGCAATGATGACCTTCCCTCGGCGCCGATTGCGGCAGGCTTGGTCGATCTGGGCTCGCAGCCCGGGCTGGGTGGGCTCTGATTTTGCAGGACAGGGGGGATTCCGGCGCGGCTGATCACTGCATAGACTCTGGCGATGGTAGATGCATCAGCGATTGGCGGACGCTATGCGGCGGTTCGTCGTAGCCTGAACGAGGCTGTGGCAGGTCGAGTTCCGGCGATCGCCGGAGATCACGCCGCAGCATGTCCGTCCGCAGGTTGCGCGCGAGCGCGTAAACCCAGGTGGACGGGGCCGCCCGAGACGGATCGAACTGTGCGGCGCGGTGCCCTATCCGGAGCATTGCTTCTTGGGTCAGATCCTCAGCCGCTTCATTATCCAGACCGCGGCGCAGGTAGAACGCTTTCAACCGCGGCGCGAAGTGCTGGAACAACACCCGGAACGAGTTCCGGTCACGCTCGCGTGCAACGCGCGTGATCAGTTCGGTGAGCAGTTCAGGTTTACGCTCGCAGTCTGAGATCGGATCGCTCGTAGGCGTTGGGCGGCGATCACAGGGCATTGTATCGAGGAAGGCACGAGCTCCAGTCTCGGTCAACCACCAGACGTGCAGCGACCGATGGACAACAGGCTGAGCATGATCGCGTCTTAGCCGAGTAACATTCCCGTGAGTATCGCGTTTTGAAGCTGGTCTCCGCCCGCTAGACCGCATCCAAAGCCAGTGTTCCTCCGTATTGTGGTCGTGCTGGATGGAGAGCTCGGCGCTCTTCACCAGAATGATGCGGCCAAAGGGAGAGGCAACAGATGCGGGACACGGATTCGGACACAATCGCGGAGACGCCAACACAAGGCGTTGACCGGCGCGGCTTGCTGCGCGGCACGGGCGCCGGCGCGCTCGCGCTCGGTTCTCTCGCGGCGGCGGCGGTCGCGCTGGCGCCCGCGCAAGCCGACGCGCAGGGCGTGAACGACGCGGCCATCGCCAATTTCGCGCTCAACCTCGAATACCTGGAAGCCGAGTTCTACGTGCGGGCGACGACCGGCCAAGGCCTGGCCGCGTCGGACACGACGGGCGGCAACGGGGCGCCCAGCGGCGGGGTCACGGGAGGCCGGGCGGTGCCGTTCCAGACTTCGGCGATCCAGCAATACGCGATGGAGCTCGCGAAAGACGAGCTTGCGCACGTGCGCTTCCTGCGCAGCGTGCTCGGCGCGAACGCCGTCGCCGAGCCGCGCATCGACCTGCAGAACAGCTTCAACACTCTCGCGGTCGCGGCCGGCCTCGGCAGCGGCTTCGATCCCTTCGCGAGCGAGACCGCCTTCCTGCTCGGCGCCTACGTGTTCGAGGATGTCGGCGTGACCGCCTATCACGGCGCCTCGCCGCTCGTGCAGAACAAGCAGATTCTGTCCGCCGCGGCCGGCATCCTGGCGGTCGAGGCCTATCACGCCTCCCTCATACGCGTGCAGCTGTTCCAGCTGGGCTACGCGGCGCAGACGCAACAGATCTCCGCGCTGCGCGCCAGCCTGTCAGGCGCTGCCGACGACCAGGGCGTCGTGGTGAACGGCACATCCAACATCGTCCTCAGCGATGCGAATGCGATCGCATTCGCCCGCACGACGCGGCAGGTGCTGAATATCGTCTACGGCGCCCAGAACGCCAGCAGCGGCCTGTTCTTCCCCAACGGCGTGAACGGGGTGATCCGGTGAACGGGCGGCGGCGGCCGGGCAAAATGGCCAGGGCCGGCGCGGTCGCGCTCGGCCTGGCCGTTGCGGCAGCGGGAGGCGTCCCCGGCGCCGAAGCCGCCGTCATCAGCGCCATGCCGGACGCGGCGCTCTCGGCGGCGCC
>JBBSIT010000691.1:0-2949 GCA_038231995.1 Acetobacterales bacterium
CCATCGAGTTCCACGAGCGTGCTGAACAGCCCGGCGAGCTTCAACTTCGCCGTCAAGCCCGTCACGCGGCTGGAGATCGTGGACCCGCTCACCATACGCATGCACACGGCCGAGCCGCAGCCGCTATTGCCGGTGCTGCTCGGCTCCGTCCGCATCGTGAGCCGCAAGCACGGCGAGGGCGCGCAGACCAGCGACTACAACAGCGGCAAGGCGGCCGTCGGCACCGGACCGTACAAGCTGGAGTCGGTGGCATTGGGCGACCGGTTGATGTTTCGCCGCAACGAGACCTGGTTCGGCCCGCGCCCGGCGTGGGACCGGGTGGACTACCGGGTCATCGCGAACGGCGCGTCCCGCACTGTGGCGCTGCAGGCCGGCGACGTGGACATCATCGAGCAGGTCGGCACGCGCGACGTGGCCGGCCCGCGCGCCCGGCCCGGCATCCGCATCGAGGCGGCACCGGGCCAGCGACTGATCTACCTGTTCGCGGACGCATCGCGCGAGGTGTCGCCGTTCGTGACGGACCTCGCGGGCCAGAGGCTGGCCGCGAACCCGCTGCGCGACCCGGGGGTGCGCAAGGCGCTGTCGCTGGCGATCAACCGGGACGGCATCCGCACGCAGATCATGGACGGGTTCGCCGCCCCCACAGGGCAGCTCATGCCGCAGGGCGCGGTCGGCTACGAGCCGTCGTTGGCGCCCGACCCCTACGACCCGGCTCAGGCGAGGAAGCTGCTGGCCGAAGCCGGCTATCCCAACGGCTTCGGACTCACGCTGAACGGCCCGAACGACCGCTACGTGAACGACCGCTCGATCGTGGAGGCGATCGCGCAGATGTGGACCCGTATTGGCGTGCGCACGACCGTGGCGACAACCCCGGCCAGCGTGTTCTTCTCCGGCGCGGCGCACGACGAGTACAGCATGGCGCTGACGGGCTGGGCAAGCGACACGGGCGAAGCGAGCAGCAGCCTGGTGCAGATATTCGCCTCGTCCAACCCGGCGAAGGGCCGCGGCGCGGTGTTCCGGCCGTCGAAATACATCAACCCGCGCGTGGACGAGCTGGTCGAGCGCTCGCTCGCCACCTTCGACCCGGAGGCGCGCGAGGTGCTTTACCAGGAAGCGACGCGGGTGGCGATGGCCGAGACGGCCTACATCCCGATCCATCATCAGGTGAACATCTGGGCCATGCGCCCCGGGTTCGCGTTGCGCACCCGCATGCAGGAGGGCATCCGGGCGATCGACGTGGACCCCATGCCGTAGCCCGCTCCCTGGATAGCATGGCGGCAACCGCGCGCCGTGCTGCCTGCTAAAGCGGCAACATGCGCGCGAAAACCGGCTGAATGAGCGGCACGCGGCTTGCACACGTCCTCGTGACCCGGACGCATCCGGCACACGAGGGGGAACAACCATGGCTTCTGACCGAACCTGGGGACGGCGCACGCTGCTCGCCGCTGCAGTAGCCGCGTGCCTGGCAGGCGCAGCACAGGCGCAGCCCGCATCCGACCCGATCAAGCTCGGCATCTTGCACAGCCTGTCCGGCACCATGGCGATCAGCGAGACGACGCTGAAGGACGTGATGCTCATGCTGATCGAGGAGCAGAACAAGAAGGGCGGCGTGCTGGGCCGCAAGCTGGAGGCGGTGGTGACCGACCCGGCCAGCAACTGGCCGCTGTTCGCGGAGAAGGCGCGCGAGCTGATCGCCGTGCAGAAGGTCGCCGCCGTGTTCGGCTGCTGGACCAGCGTGAGCCGCAAGAGCGTGCTGCCGGTGTTCGAGGAGCTGAACAACATCCTGTTCTACCCCGTGCAGTACGAGGGCGAGGAGAGCAGCAAGAACGTGTTCTACACCGGCGCGGCACCGAACCAGCAGGCCGTGCCGGCGGTCGATTACCTAATGGGCGAGGAGCAGGTGCAGCGCTGGGTGCTGGCAGGCACGGATTACGTGTATCCGCGCACGACCAACAAGATCCTCGAGGCCTACCTCAAGTCCAAGGGCGTCGCGCAGGCCGATATCCTGATCAACTACACGCCGTTCGGCCATGCAGACTGGCAGACCATCGTCGCCGACATCAAGCGCTTCGGCTCGGCCGGCAAGAAGACCGCGGTGGTCAGCACCATCAACGGCGACGCCAACGTGCCGTTCTACAAGGAGCTGGCTAACCAGGGCATCAAGGCGACCGACATCCCCGTGGTGGCGTTCAGCGTGGGCGAGGAGGAGCTGGCCGGCATCGACGCGGCGCCGCTCGTGGGCCACTTGGCAACCTGGAACTACTTCATGAGCGTCGATAACGCCGAGAACAAGACGTTCATCGAGCGGTGGCGCGCCTTCATCAAGAACCCCAAGCGCGTGACCAACGACCCGATGGAGGCGCACGTCATCGGCTTCCAGATGTGGGTCAAGGCGGTCGAGAAGGCCGGCACGACCGACCCGGCGAAGGTGATCGACGCCATGATCGGCATCGCGGTGCCGAACCTGTCCGGTGGCATCTCGGCCATGATGCCGAACCACCACATCACCAAGCCGGTGCTGATCGGCGAGATCCGGGCGGACGGGCAGTTCAACATCGTCAGCCAGACGCCGGGCACAATCGTGGCGCAGGAGTGGTCGCCGCACCTGGAGGGTTCGCGCGACCTGATCGCGGATTGGCGGGCGCCGATGTCGTGCGGCAACTTCAACGTGAAGACCGGCAAGTGCGGCGGCGGTGGCTAAGCTTGCTGTCCGCGATGCGGCGCGGGGCGGGCTTGCTGCTCGCCCTGCTGCTTGCCGTTGCGGCCCATGCACAGCCCGCCGGCTTCGCCCAGCTCGCGTCGTCCAACTTCGATGAGGTCCGGCGCGGGGTGGAGGCGCTGGCCGTCTCGGGCGACGCCCAGGCGGTCCCTGTGCTGAGCGCCTTGCAGGCCGGCCGGCTACTGGCCCGGGCGGATGGCGCGCTGTTCATCCGCGAGCCCGGCGGCGCC
>JBBSIT010000692.1:0-2944 GCA_038231995.1 Acetobacterales bacterium
ACCTGCAGGCGCGTGTTCATCTCGATGAAGGCGAACTGGCCGTCCTGGTAGAGGAACTCCAGCGTGCCCGCGTTGCGGTAGCCGAGCCGGCCGAGCCCGGCGGTCACGACGGCGCCGAGCTCGTCGCGCTGCGCGGGGGTGAGCGCAGGGGAGCCGGCCTCCTCCAGCAGCTTCTGGTGCCGCCGCTGCAAGCTGCAGTCGCGCTCGCCGAGATGGACGATGCCGCCGTAGTTGTCGGCCAGGACCTGCAGCTCGATGTGGCGGGGGCGGTCGAGGTACTTCTCGATATAGACGGAGTCGTTGCCGAACGCGGTGCGCGCCTCGGTGCGAGCGGTGCGCCAGGCCTCCTCCAGCTCACCGGCGGCTTGCGCGACCTTCATGCCGCGCCCGCCGCCGCCGGCGGCGGCCTTGACCAGCACGGAGTAGCCGATGCGGTCCGCCACCGCGCGCGCCTCGGCGAGGTCGTCCACTGCCCCGGCCGAGCCGGGCACGAGCGGGACGCCGAGCGACGCCATGGCCTCCTTGGCCGCGATCTTGTCGCCCATCATGCGGATATGCGCCGGGCTCGGGCCGATGAAGGCCAGGCCGTGCGCCTCCACGGTCTCGGCGAAGTCGGCGTTCTCCGACAGGAAGCCGTAGCCGGGGTGGATCGCGTCGGCGCCGGTGACGGCGGCGGCCGAGAGCAGCGCATGCACGTTCAGGTAGCTGTCGCGCGCGGGCGGCGGCCCGATGCAGACGCTCTCGTCGGCCAGGCGGACATGCATGGCGTTGGCGTCCGCCGTGGAGTGCACGGCGACGGTGGCGACGCCCAGCTCGCGGCAGGCGCGGTGGATGCGGAGCGCGATCTCGCCGCGGTTGGCGATCAGGATCTTGGTGAACACTATTCCAGGACCATCAGCGCCTGGCCGTACTCCACCGCCTCGCCGGACGCCACCAGCACGCGCAGGACGGTGCCGGCGCGGACGGCCTTGATCTGGTTGAACGTCTTCATCGCCTCGATCAGCAGCAGCGTCTGCCCGGCGACCACGTCCTGGCCCGGCGCCACGAAGGGGGCGCTGCCCGGCTCGGCCGACAGGTAGGCGATGCCGACCATCGGGCTCGTGACCGCGCCGGGGTGGGACGCATCATCCGCGGGCGCTGCCGTCGCGATCGCGGTCGGCGTCGCGGGGGCCGGCGGGGATGCTGCCGGGACCGAGTGGGTCGACTGGATGGGCGCGGACTGCCGGGCCACGCGGATGCTGCGGTCCTTGTCGGAGATCTCGATCTCGGTCAGCCCGGTCTCGGTGAGGATTGCGGCCAGCTCGCGGATGCTGGCGGGGTCGAACGGAGCCTTGCTCATGAGTCCTCGTCGAGCAGCAGGTCGGCCATCGCCTGCAGCGCCAGCGCGTAGCCCCGGATGCCGAGGCCGCAGACGACGCCGACGGCGGCCTTCGAGACGTAGGAGTGCTGCCGGAACTCTTCCCGCCGGTGGATGTTCGTCACGTGCACCTCGATGGTCGGCAGGCCCACGGCCAGCAGCGCGTCCATCAGCGCGATCGAGGTCGTGGTGTAGCCGGCCGGATTGAGGACGATGCCGCGGGCCATGCCGCGCCCCTCCTGCACCCAGGAGATCAGCTCGCCCTCGGCGTTGGTCTGGCGGAAGCTGATCGCCAGGCCCAGCGTCTCGGCCGTCTCGGCGCAGAGCTGCTCGACGTCGTCGATAGTGGCGGCGCCGTACAGCTCCGGCTGCCGCAGGCCGAGCATGTTCATGTTCGGGCCGTTCAGCACCAGGACGAGCGGGCGGGCGATGGGCGCGGTTGCCATGACGGGCGGCGCGTAGCACGGCGGGTCGCGAGCGTCCATTCGCCGCTCTGCCGCAGGCCGGCGCCTGCCCTCGCGGACAGGAAGCCTGCCGCCGCCGGGCGCTCGCCGGGCCGGAATGGCATATCTTGCAAGGTATTTGCCGTATACCTGAGTTTACTGAATCGCCGCAATAATCAATCTGATTTCATGACTAAGCAGAAAATGCATTCAAACGGTTCGTTGCGTGTTCTCGATCACCGTTGGACTGGCTGGTCGAGCGGCGTTTGGATCTGCGGCCGGGTATATACATATCCAGGCGCGAATAAAGGCTTGCATCATCTGGCGATTAATAGGTTGATCTATGCGTCCGCCTGCGTCGGAATGACGCGCCCGCAAAAATTGAGGTCCCGCATGAACCCGGCTATCCGCTTCCTCCCCAGCGTCATCGCGTCAATCCTCCTCGTGGCGGGCGCGTCGCGCGCCGAGGCCGCCGCGCCGGAAGGCTGGGAGGAGACGGGCCAGGCGTCCTGGTACGGCGCGTGGCACCACGGGCGGCGCACCACGAGCGGCGAGCGGTTCGACCAGAACGCGCTGACCGCGGCGCACTCCAGCCTGCCGCTCGGCAGCCGGGTCCGCGTCACCCTGCAGGACACGGGAGAGTCGGTCGTCGTCACGATCAACGACCGTCAGCCGCCGAAGGGGATCCGCGTCATCGACCTGTCGCGCCGCGCCGCGTCGCGCCTCGGCATCGTCCAGCGCGGCACCGGCTGGGTGACGCTGCAGCCCGCGGAGGCTGACGAGCCGGTCGAGGTGGCGGAGGCGCCTGACGACGCCGGGTCAGCTGCTGCCGCGTCGGCCGTCAGTCCTCGGCGACATGGTCAGCCACGTATGCGCCGCGCTCGCCCATAGGCTTCGGCGGCCCTTCCGTGCTGTCGCGCGCCGTCTGCAGCTCCAGTTCGGAATTCAGCTCCGCGCCGAGCAGCACCACGTAAGCTGTGACGAAGAACCACATCATCACGCCGACCACGGTGCCGAGCGGCCCGTAGGTCGCATCGTAGGTGGCGAACGTGGCCACATACCATGAGAACAGCGCCGATGCCGCCAGCCAGAGCGCCGTCGCGACAAGAGAGCCGGGCGTGACCCAGTTCCATTTCGCCGGGCA
>JBBSIT010000693.1:0-2930 GCA_038231995.1 Acetobacterales bacterium
AGCCCGGCCGCGACGATCACCACCCCGCCCACGATCGCGGTGATCACCGCCGTGCCGAGGTTCGGCTCCTTCAGGATCAGCCCCACCGGCAGCAGCACCATGAGCGCCGGCGGGATCAGGAACAGCGGGTTGCCGACCCGCTCCCAGCTCGCCCGCTGGAACCAAGCCGCCAGCGCCATGACCAAGCCGATCTTGGCAAGCTCGCTCGGCTGCAGTTGCAGGCCGCCCAGATCGATCCAGCGCTGTGCCCCCTTGCCGACATGGCCCATGCGCAGCACCAGCACCAGCAGCGCGATCGACACGGCATAGACCGGGTAGGAGAAGCGGGCGATGAAGCGGATGTCGACCATCGCGATCGACAGCATCATCACCAGGCCGAACGCGAATCGCAGGATGTGCTTGGACGCATACGGCTCCGGCCCGCCGCCGGCCGAATAGAGCGCCACGTAGCCGACGCCGGCGAGCGCGCAGAGCAGCACCACGTAGAGCCAACTGACCTGCCAGACCTTGGTCATCAGCCCAAACGAGGGCTCCGCCCGGATCAGCCGCCGCGCGGTAATCACGACGGAACCTCTTGCTCCGTCACGTTTTGTCGGCCATCCGCTGCGCCGGGCTCTCGCCGTGGTTGACCGGGTCGCGCGTGAGCACGGCGGTCATGATGTCGCGCGCCAGCGGCGCAGCGGCAGCGGCCCCGGCGTTGCCGTGCTCGACCACCATCGAGACGGCGTAGCGCGGCGCGTCATACGGCGCGTAGCAGACGAACAGTGCGTGCGGTCGGAACTCCCAGGGCAGGTTCTCCGACTTGAACCCGTGCTCGCGCGCCTCGCGCGACACGCGGCGCACCTGGGTGGACCCGGTCTTGCCGGCCAGGGTGACCCCCGGGACCGGCACGCGCGCCGCCGGCGCGGTCCCGCCCTACTCGTTGACCACCGCCCACATGCCCTCGCGGCACAAGTGCAGATACGCTTCCGGCAAGGCCAACGCCGGCCAGTCCGCCGGCCGCACCCCCTTCTGCAGCGCACCCCCGATCGTGCGCGTCAAATGCGGCTGCACCGCCCGGCCGGTCGCGATCCGCGACGCGTAGGTGCACAGCGCGAGCGGCGTGGTCTGGATGTAGCCCTGGCCGATGCCGCAACTGATCGTGTCGCCGATGTTCCAGGCATGGCCGCGGGCCATGCGCCACGCGCGGGTCGGCATCAGGCCCTTGCGGGCGCCAGGCAGCTCGATCTCGAGGTCCACCCCGATGCCGAACCGGTTCGCCGCCGCCGCCACCTTGTCGATGCCGGTGCGGCGGGCGACTTCGTAGAAGAACACGTCGCAGCTATGCTTGAGCGCATTGCGCACGTCGAGCGCGCCGTGCCCGTATTTGCTCCAGCAGTGAAACCGCGTGTCGCCGATGTCGAGAAAGCCGGGGCAGGAGATGCGCGATCCCGGCGTGATCGTGCGCGCCTCCAACCCAGCCATGGCGACCGCCATCTTGAAGGTGGAGCCCGGCGCATACAGCCCGGCCGCCGCCTTGTTGATCAGCGGCGCGCGCCGGTTGCTGGTCCACTGCACCCACTGCGCCTGCGACACGCCGGAGTTGAACAGGCTCGGATCGAAGCTCGGGTTGCTGGTCATCGCCAGCACCTCGCCGTTGCGGCAATCCATCACCACCGCGGACGCGCTCTCGTCGCCCAGCCGCTTCAGCACCGCGTTCTGCAGCGCCACGTCGATCGTGAGCCCCAAATCCTGGCCCGGAGTGCCTTCCGACCGGTCCAGCTCGCGGATGACCCGGCCGACCGCGTTCACCTCCATCTGCACCGCGCCGGCCCGCCCGCGCAGCGCAAGGTCCTGCGCCTTCTCCATCCCCGCCCGCCCGATGCGGATTCCCGGCAGGGCGAGCAACGGGTCATCGCCGGCGTCGGCCTCGCTGGGCGGGGCCACGTAGCCGGCCACATGGGCCAGCGCCGGGCCATACGGGTAGAGCCGCGTGGTGCCGACATCGACGTAGATGCCGGGCAGGTCGGGCGCGTTGACCTCGATCCGCGCCATCTCCTCCCAGCTCAGGAACTCGCGCACCACCAGCGGGATGAAGCGGCGCCGCTTGCGCAGCTCGCGCTCGATGCGGGCGCGCTCGTGGTCGGCAAGCGCCACCACCTTGGCGAACGCGTCCAGCGTGTCGTCCACGCTCTCCGTCTGCTCGACCGTCAGCAGCGCCCGCCAGTTCAGCTTGTTGCCCGCGATCGGCGTGCCGAACCGGTCGAGGATCCGCCCGCGCGGGGGCGCCGTCAGGCGGGCGCTGATCCGGTTGCTCTCGGCCAAGGTCGCGTAGCGCTCTCCCTCGACCACCTGCACCTGGTAGAGCCTGGCGCCGAGCGCTGCGAAAATGCCGAGCTGCCCCGCCCCGAGCAGCAGCGCCCGGCGCGTGAACACGCCGGTGCGCTTGTTCTCGCGCTTGAACGGACTCACGCCCGCTCCGGATCGGCAAGCCCGCGATGCGCGCGGATGAACACCATCGCCAGCGCCGGATAAAACCCGGCCGCCACCCCGAATTGCAGCAGCGCCGGCGCGCCCGGCAGCAGGCGCAAGGTGAGCAGGCAGGTCAGCGCCCAGGCCAGCGCCGCCGCGCCCGCCGCGACCGCCACGAAGGCGAGCCACACGACCAGGAAGCCCTGCGTCGCCAGGAAGCGCCGGGTCCGCAGCGCCACCCCGTGCGTGATCAGCAACACGACCGCCGAGGTGCCGGGCGGGGCCAGGCTGAGCAGGTCGGCAAGCAGGCCCAGCATGAACACGGCCGGCGGAGGCATGCTGTCCGGCCGGAACACGGACCAGAAGAACACGCACGCGAGCGCCACCGCCGCCTGCAGCTGCGGCTGGCCGGGCAAGCCCAGCGGCGCTGCCAGGATCAGCAGCCCGATTGCCGCAGTGGTGACCGGAAAGCCCTGCCG
>JBBSIT010000694.1:0-2915 GCA_038231995.1 Acetobacterales bacterium
CGCACGCGACGCACAAGCGACGGCGCTCACCCACCGCGGCCACCTGGGCCGGCACGATCTGAGCCTGCAGTGCTGCCGTGAGTTGCTTCGCCTCGTCCAGCCGAAGCCCAAGCTCGGCCAAGCCGGCCTGCTCATCGCGCTCAAGGCGGGCAACTTCGGTTTCCGTCGTCACCCCAGGCCGCAGCTCCGCAACCAGCTTCACCCGCCACACCAGCTTCGGCACCAGCCCCCCCTCTTCCCGTGAGCCCGGAACCTAACCTGACCCGATCAGCACCCCACGATTTTGAATGCTCTCTGCCGACAACGCCATTCGCATGTGTATTGCGCGGACTTGCATAGTAGACGGTAGCAGGAGCTTCTGATCAGCCAGCTCCTCGCGCCGGGATGCGCCCAAACGCGTGGCCTCGCTCTTGCTCGCCTGCACCGCAAAGGAGACAGCCCGATGCTGACCCGCAGGACTTTCGCTTCAGTCGCCGCCGCTGGCCTGGTCCGACCTGCCATATCCCGGGCAGCCCCGTCACGTGTGCTGCGGTTCGTGCCGCAGGCCGCATACAGCACACCCGACCCGGTCTGGACCACCGCGATCGTCGTGCAGACGCACGCCTTCATGGTCTGGGACACCCTCTATGGCGTCGACATCGGCCTCACTCCGCAGCCGCAGATGTGTCAAGATCATGCGGTCTCGGACGACCAGCTCACCTGGACCTTCTCGCTCCGCCCAGGTTTGCGCTTCCACGACTCGACACCTGTCCGCGCCGTCGATGCTGTGCAGTCCATCCGCCGCTGGGCGCCGCGCAACACCTTCGGCCAGCGCCTTGCAGCCGAGCTCGACGAGATGACGGCGCTCAACGACACAAGGTTCCGTCTACGCCTTAAATCCCCCTTTCCGCTCATGCTCTACGCGCTGGGCGCCGAGAACTGCTTCATCATGCCAGAGCACATCGCCAAGACCTCACCCAGCGAGCCTATCAAGCAGTTCATCGGGAGCGGGCCGTTTCGGTTCCGTGCTGACGAATGGGTCTCGGGCGTCCACTCCGTCTATGAACGGTTCGACGAATACCAGCCGCGGCCGGAGCCGCCCGACTTCCTGGCCGGCGGCAAGCTCGTCCATTTCGACCGCGTCGAGTGGAGCATCCAGCCCGACGCCGGCACCGCCGTCTCGGCACTGCAGGCCGGCGAGGTGGACTGGATTGACCAGCCGTTGTTTGACTTGGTGCCTGCACTGAAGCGCAATAAGGACGTGACGGTCCAGCAGCTCGACCCGTTTGGGCTGATCGGCATTATCGCGTTGAACCACCTGTATCCGCCGTTTGATAACCTGAAGCTGCGCCAGGCGCTGCTGCCGGCAATCAACCAGCACGAATACATCGCCGCCGTCTTGGGCGACCAGGTCGCTTACTCGACGCTGCCGGTCGGCTACTTCACTGCCGGGTCGCCGATGGCGAGCGATGCCGGCATGCAGGCGCTCACCGGTCAGCGCGATCCGGCACTTGCCCGTAAGCTGGTGGCAGAGTCGGGCTACAAGGGCGAGCGCATCATCCTGATGTCGCCTTCCGACCAGCCCCAGATGCACGCGATGGCGGAGGTGACATACGCCTTGTTCAAGCAGCTCGACCTGAACGTGGAGATGGTGGCAATAGACTGGGGCACCCTGCTGTCGCGCAGAGCCAGCCGCAAGCCGCCGTCCGAGGGCGGCTGGAACGCCTTCAACACCCGGCTCACCGGCCTTGGCGCCGCCGACCCAGCCAGTGCGCAGCTCCGTGGCAACGGGCTCAAGGCATGGTTCGGATGGCCGACCGAACCCAAGCTCGATGCCCTAAGCGATGATTGGTTCCATGCCCCCGATCGTCCGGCGCAGAAGGCGATCGCTGCGCGCATGCAACAGGAGGCGTTCGCGACAGTGCCATACATCCCGCTCGGCCAGTGGTCGCAACCGACGGCACACCGTGCCGACCTCACGGGTTTTGTGCACAGCTCAAACCCGCTGTTCTGGGGCGTCCGCCGGAGCTGAGCGGTCGCCCTGGACCAGCCGAATGGGACGATCTGTCGGCGGGAACCGGCGGAACGCCAGCTGAGCAGGGCCGTGCGAGACGCATTGTGCGCCTCGTCGCACTCGCGAGCGCTACAGCTCGGCGAGATGGCAGACCGCCGCATGCCCGCCGCGCACCAGCAGCGCCGGTGGATCGACGCGGCAGCCGCCCAGGCGCTCGACCACCTGCGCGAGCAGCTTCAGACCGGCGGCTACGTTGCCATCCAGGACCACGATGGACATACGTTCATCGGAACGCCGGACGAGGCCACCGAGCGGATGATGGCGTCGTGACGGTAATCCGTGCCCAAGTAAAAGCGCGCTCGTCGCGCCCCTCCCGGCACCCCGAATCCAAGTCCAGAACGGGGCTATGCTGCTGCTCGCCACGCCGCGCTCCCGGCGACTTCGCGGCTTTGCCGGGACTGCGCGCGAGTTGACATAAGGGTTGTTAGGCGATGGTGCGGTGCAGCATGAGAGTTGCAGATCGCGGTATTTGCTGGGCAAAGGTCCCGTTGTTGGGGGTCCGGTAGCAGAGGAACCGAAACTGCATTTCGGCTGAAACGCTACACAGCATGGAGCAGACAGCTCCTTCAGAGTTTGGGACGCGCGTTCCCCTCGATCAGCACCCGGTCTGCCTCGATCCCTTGGGCGACTGCATCGAAGAACGCCCGCACCCGGCCCATGCGCCGGAGGTCCTGGTGCGTGACGATCCATAGCTCCCGTGCCAGCGCCGGCACCGGCCCGCCAGCGCGCGGCGCAACCCCGGCTCGGGATCGCCGAGGTAGCAGGGCAGCACAGCCAAGCCGATGCCGGCGCGGGCGGCCAGGATCAGCTCGACGTCGCGCAGGCTCAGGCTGAAGCAGTGATAGAGCCACACCGCGTGCTC
>JBBSIT010000695.1:0-2911 GCA_038231995.1 Acetobacterales bacterium
AAGGTGCAGCCCTCGCCGGAGATCGCCGAGGCGATCCGGCTGGCGCAGGCGGTGGATACGCCAAGGGATGTGCGGGAGCGGGCGGTGCAGGCGGCCTGGTATGCGCCCGGCCGCGACATCTCGGTCTGGATGGACGGATGGTCGCAGCCGGTCATGAAGGCCTATCTTGCGGCGGCCGCGGCAACCGAGACCGCGACGTGGTGGACGGCGGGCTCGGCCCGCGTGCTGATCGTTCAGGGCCTCGCCGACGTTAGCGCGCCGCCGGGGAACGGGCGGCTGCTGAAGGAGGAGGTCGGCGACCGGGCGACCCTGGTCGAACTGGAAGGCATCGGCCACGCGCTCGCGGTCGAGGACCCGGAGGCGGTCGCCGACGTGGTTGTCACGTTCCTGCGGAGCAGAACGGCATGACACCGCCGAGCGTACCCGGCTTCGCCGACCTGGCCAGCAAGGCCTGCCTGGTTACGGGATCGAGCCGGGGAATCGGCGCCGCGGTCGCGCGCGGCCTGGGCGGCACTGGCGCGCGCGTCGCCGTCCACTACCGCACCGGCCGCACCGAGGCAGAGCAGGTGCAGGCCCACATCGTGGCCGCGGGCGGAAAGGCGGTTCTGCTGCACGGCGACATCGCCGAGCAAGGGACGGTCGACCGGCTGATCAGCGAGACCGTAGCCGCGTTCGGGCGGCTCGATATCCTGATCAACAACGCTGCCGACCTGATCGAGCGCCGGCCGGTGGCGGACACCAGCGACGAGCTCTTCGACCAGCACGTCGCACTGAACGTGCGCCCGGTTTTTGGCGCTTGTCGTGCTGCCGTGCGGCAGTTCCGGTCACAGGGTCCGGGCGGCGTGATCGTCAACCTCAGCTCGATCGCAGCCCGCACCGGCGGCGGCGGCGGCTCGGCCCTTTATGCCGGCAGCAAAGCCTTCGTGGCGACGCTCTCCCGCGCGCTCGCGAAGGAGGTCGCGGCCGACGGCATCCGGGTCAACTGCGTCTCCCCGGGCGTGCTCGCGACGCCGATGCAGGACCGCACCACGCCGCCGGACATGCTGGAGGCCGTGCGGCGCCAGATCCCACTCGGCCGCATCGGCGCCGCGCAGGACGTCGTCGGGACATTTCTGTGGCTCTGCTCGGACGCGACGAGCGGCTACGTGACGGGGCAGGTCATCGAAGTGAATGGCGGATTGCTGATGCCGTAAAGGCGTGGTGCTGCGGTCAGATCGGACGTGCATCGCGCAGCCGCCGGCCGATCACCGCGGCATGCTCCGGCGCGAGCGCGACTGGCGAGAACAGCAGGATGCCGTCAGCCATGCGCCCGGTCTGGCACTCGATCGAGGGCGTGCCCGCCTGCAGCGCCGCGGCCAGCTTGGCCGCAGCCGCAGCGCCTCCGCGTGCCTCGGCACGCAGCATCGGCACCGGGAAGCGGGCCGGGTCATCCAGCAGCGTCAGAGTAAGGCCGTCCGTCGCGCCGGCCGCATCCCGCAAATCCTGTAGGAGGCTGATCCAGCGCGCGCGCCGCGTCTCGGGGTCGTCCGCGACGAAGCGCTCCAGCGCCGCTATCAGGCCGACGATCTCCTCCTTGCCGGCCTTGCAGGACCGACCGATGCCGTGATGCGGCAGACCGCGGAGTTGCGCGAGCGGCGCGAACTCGGCCGGCGGGTTCCACGCATCTGGCCGGATATCCAGGTCGAGCATCTGCAGCAGGGCAGAGGACACCAGGTCGGTCCGGCCGCACAGGATGCCGGAGGCCTGCGGCCCGCCGATCGCCTTGCCGCCGCTGAACGCCACCAGGTCGGCGCCCTGCGCCAGATAGGCCCGCAGGTTGTCGGCCGGCGGCAGCTGCGCCGCCGCGTCGACCAGCACGGGAACGCCGCGCCGGCGCGCCAGCGTTGTCACGATCGATAATGCGGGCAGGGATTGCGGCTGCGCCAGATAGTAGATGCCGGCGGTGTTCGGCCCGATGGCGTCCTCGATCTCCCACCCATCGGCGTCGCGCACGCCGGGTCCGCTGAAGCGGTCGGGGATGCCGACCTCCACCAGCCGTGCGCCGGCGACCACCAGAGCGCGGTCGTACATGTTCCGCTGGCTGCGCACAACGATGATCTCGCGCTTCCCATCCGGCACGTCCGGCAAGCGGTTCATCCGCCCGGGATCGAGTCCGGCCAAGCAGGCGGCCGCGCCCAGCAGGGTGGCGGCGGAGGCGCCGGACGTCGCTATGCCTGCCTGCGCGCCGGTGACGCGGGTGATGATCCGGCATGCCGCCGCCTGCAGCGCGACCATGTCGAAGGAGAGGCGAGACGCCTCCGTCATCGCCGCCGCGACATCCGGGTGCATCAGCCCGCCGCTGAGCCGGGTGACCGGTCCGCACGCGTTGATGACCGTTGGGACGCCGAGACGTTCCAGCACGCTGCTCATGGCGTCACGCTCCCACGGTCGGCGGCGTCCACCGCGAGGTGAGCCACGCAGTCGCCCCGCTCCACCCGGCCGAAATGCCGCTTGCAGACGACGAACCCGTCCCGCTTGAAGTAGCAAGGCACCGGCGCGCGCGCCGGGTTGTCAATGAAATGCACCTCCCCGCAGAGCTGGCCGGCCCTGATCACGTCGCCCAGCTCGGTGGCCGGCTCGAACAGGCCGGGCTCGGGCGCGTAGACGAAATGCTCGCGCGAGGGGACCGCGACCATGCGCACGGGCTGCTCGGGCGGCGCGGTCGACTCGTCGGTGATGCCCATGTGCGCCAGCAACCGCTGCACGCCTCGCAACACCAGCGCCACCCCCTCGCGCGACACATTGCCAGTGCCGCCGAACTCGCCGCCCAGGTAGGGTGCGCCGTGCCGCATGGCGGCGTGCGACGCGAAGCTGAGATCGGACCCGGTCTGCCAGAATAGCGACAGCGGCGCGCCGAACGCCCGCAGCGCCG
>JBBSIT010000696.1:0-2908 GCA_038231995.1 Acetobacterales bacterium
CGAGAAGATAGCTGGCCAGAGCGCGGTCGCCGCCGTGATGGCCAAGCGCGCGGTGAACGCGGCGTATGAATCGACGCTGGCTGAGGGCGTGCGGATGGAGCGCGCGCTGTTCCTGTCTCTGTTCGGCACGCCGGACCAGCGCGAGGGGATGGCGGCGTTCGCGGAGAAGCGCAAGCCGGCGTTCAGCTCTCGGTGAGGCGGCGCCGCGATCCTTGACTTGAGGTGCCGGCCCCCATAGAACGACGCCCTTCCGGTGGGCGCTGCCCGCCGACATCCAGTCCTGCTGATCGAAGAGAGCCAATGGCGAACACCGCATCCGCGCGCAAGCGCATCCGTCAGACCGCCAAGCGCACCCTGCGCAACCAGGCGCGCACCTCGCGGATGCGCACCTTCATCAAGAAGGTCGAGACGGCGATCGCCGGCGGCGACCAGGCAACTGCGCGCGCGGCGCTCGTGGAGGCCCAGCCGGAGATGCAGCGCGCAGCCGGCAAGGGCGTGGTTCACAAGAACACGATGTCGCGCAAGATCTCGCGCCTCTCCGCCCGCATCAAGTCGCTCGCCAGCGCCTGACGCGCAGCGGATCCGCCGCGAGCTTGCGGCGGGCTACGACAGCATTCGATACGGGCCGCAGTGCAGGCGGGCGCAGAATAGCGCTCGCCTTTACTTATGTTTACTTCGAGCCCGCTCGGAGCGAGTCGTTTTTGATTGCCTCCGTGCCCGCACTGACTTAATCATTGTCTTGCAGTCGCACGGCGACGGCCGCCCGGCCCGGCGTCGCCGCGACCCGGGGGCGATGCAGGTTCCACGGCATGCAGGCAGGTATATTTGGTGTCAGACAGCGGCAGCATGGACCAAGGCTTGTCCCCCGCCGCGGAGCGGGACCCGGGCAGTGACGGCCAGCTTGCGGCGCAGTGGGCGCGCATCCGCGGCCGGCTGCAGCAGGATGTCGGCGAGGTCGAGTACCGCACCTGGCTGCGGCAGATGACCTTGGGCGGCGTGGACGGGGACGAGATCACGGTCCACCTGCCGACCCGGTTCCTGCGGGACTGGGTGCGCGGCCACTACGCCGACAAGCTCAACGCGCTGTGGCAGGCGGAGAACCGCCGGGTCCGCCGGGTGGACATCCGCGTGGGCAGCTTCGCCCCGGCGCCCGGCACGGCCGAGCCCGACGCCGCCGAACCGCTCGCCGAGCCGGCCGACACCCCTGCCCGGCCCGCCGCGCGCCTGGACGACCGGGCGGACGCCCGGCCCGAGATGGCGGCGCCGCTCGACCCGCGCTTCAGCTTCGACAGCTTCGTGGTCGGCAAGCCCAACGAGTTCGCCTATGCCTGCGCCCGCCGGGTCGCGGAGCGTCCGTCCAGCCCGGGGTTCAACCCGCTGTTCCTTTACGGCGGCGTCGGCCTGGGCAAGACGCACCTGATGCACGGGATCGGCCTGGAGCTGGCCCGGCGCGAGGGGGCGCCGATCCAGGTCGCCTACATGTCGGCCGAGAAGTTCATGTACCGCTTCATCGCCGCCATCCGCAGCCAGAGCACCATGGAGTTCAAGGAGCAGCTCCGCAGCGTCGATGTGCTGATGATCGACGACCTGCAGTTCCTGATCGGCAAGGACAACACCCAGGAGGAGTTCTTCCACACCTTCAACGCCCTGGTGGACGCTGGCAAGCAGATCGTGGTGTCGGCGGACAAGTCGCCGTCCGACCTGTCCGGCCTGGAGGACCGGCTGCGTACCCGGCTCGGCTGCGGCATGGTCGCGGACCTGCACGCCACCACGTTCGAGCTGCGCATCTCCATCCTGGAGGCCAAGGCGGCGCGCGGCGGCGCCGAGGTGCCGCACAAGGTGCTGGAGTTCCTGGCGCACAAGATCACCAGCAACGTGCGCGAGCTGGAAGGCTCGCTCAACCGGCTGATCGCCCACGCCAACCTGTTCGGCCGGCCGATCACGCTGGAGAGCACCCAGGAGGTGCTGCACGACATCCTGAAGGCGCATGACCGGCGGGTGACGATCGAGGAGATCCAGAAGCGCGTCGCCGAGCACTGGAACATCCGGCTGACCGACATGAGCAGCGCGCGGCGCGCCCGGGCGGTCGCGCGACCGCGGCAGGTCGCGATGTACCTGGCGAAGCAGCTCACCAGCCGCAGCTTGCCCGAGATCGGCCGCAAGTTCGGCAACCGCGACCACACGACCGTTATGCACGCAGTGAGCCGCGTGACCGAGCTGATGGAGCAGGACAGCGACTTCGCCGAGCGCGTCGAGCTGCTGCGCCGGATGCTGGAGAGCTGAGGGATCGGTTTGCGCTGGGCGGCGCATCCGCTACATTGTCCGGCCGAGGCGCCCGCCTGCCGCCTCCAACCAGGATCGATCCGATGAAGTTCAAGGCCGACCGAGCGACGCTGCTCAAGGCGCTGGCCCATATCCAGAGCGTCGCCGAGAAGCGCAACACCATCCCGATCCTGGCCAACGCCCTGATCGCCGTGCGCGACGGCAAGCTCAGCTTCACCGCGACCGACATGGAGATCGCCATCGTCGAGGAGGTCGCCGCCAGCGTGCAGCGTGAGGGCGAGACGACGGCGCCGGCCGCGACGCTGTACGAGATCGTGCGCAAGCTGCCCGAGGGCGCCGAGGTCGAGCTGGATCACGCCGGCGGGGACGCGCCGATCGCACTTCGCGCCGGCCGCTACGCCACCAGCCTCGTCACCCTGCCCACCGCCGACTTCCCGAGCATGACGGCCGGGTCGCTGCCGCACCGTTTCCACCTGTCGAGCCTATCCCTGCGCGGGCTGATCGACCGCACGCGCTTCGCCATCAGCACGGAGGAGACGCGCTACTACCTGAACGGCATCTACCTGCACGCCGCCGACGGCGAGAACGGCCGCGTGCTGCGCGCCGTCGCGACGGACGGGCATCG
>JBBSIT010000697.1:0-2902 GCA_038231995.1 Acetobacterales bacterium
TCGCGCCCGCCGAGGCGAGGCGCATCGCCGAGCGGCTGGAGATCCATCACACGCCCAAGCACGGCTCGTGGCTCAACATGGCCGAGATCGAGTTCAGCGCGCTCGGCCGCGACCTGCCGGACCGGGTCGAGAATAAACCCCCCCTGGAACGCCACGCGGCAGCGTGGCAGCGCCGGCGCAACGCCGCCACCACCAGGGCCGATTGGCGGTTCACCACCGCAGACGCACGCATCAAGCTCCGCAAACTCTACCCGACTACGGAGGGATGACAGAGCACTAGAGCGGTTTCACCCTGACTGGACGCGCTCTTGCGTTCAGTCAGGGTGAGTAACCGCGGAAAACAAAGGCTAGATCGGTTTCACCCTGGGTGAAACTGATTTAGCACGCGCCTCACGCCGTCGCTTCGGTCCCCGCCGCAGCGTCGCGCCGAATCAGACGTTGAACCGGAACAGCAGCACGTCGCCGTCCTTCACCACGTAGTCGCGCCCTTCCACCCGCATCCGGCCGGCCTCCTTGGCGCCCGCCTCGCCCTTGAGCGCCACGTAGTCGTCGTAGGCGATGGTCTCGCAGGCGATGAAGCCGCGCTCGAAGTCGTTGTGGATCACCGCCGCTGCCTGCGGCGCCTTGGTGCCGCGCACGATCGTCCAGGCCCGCGTCTCCTTCGGCCCCACGGTGAAGTAGGTCACGAGCCCCAGCAACGCGTAGCCCGCGCGGATCACCCGGTCGAGCCCGCTATCCCTGAGCCCGAGCCCCTCCAGGAACTCCCGCCGATCCGTCTCGGCGAGCTGGCTCACCTCCGCCTCGATCGCCGCCGACACGACCACGACGCCGGCGCCCTCTGCCGCCGCGCGCTCGACGACCCGGGCGGAGAACGCGTTGCCCGTGGCGGCCGCCGCCTCCTCGACGTTGCAGACGTAGAGCACAGGCTTGCTGGTCATCAGTTGCAGCTTTGCCGCCGCCTCGGCATCGGCGGGCGCGATGGCGGTGCGGGCGGGGCGGCCGGCCTGCAGCGCCTCGATGATCGGCTCCATCAGCGCCACCTGCGCCTGCGCCTCGCGGTCGGCGCCGCGCGCCTTCTTCTGAGCCGCGGGCAGGCGCCGCTCCAGGCTGTCGAGGTCGGCCAGCATCAGTTCGGTCTCGACCGTCTCGGCGTCGCGGATCGGGTCGATGCTGCCCTCGACATGCGTCACGTCGCTGTCCTCGAAGCAGCGCAGCACGTGGATGATCGCGTCCACCTCGCGGATGTTGGCCAGGAATTGGTTGCCCAAGCCCTCGCCGCGCGACGCGCCCCGCACCAGCCCGGCGATGTCCACGAACTCCAAGCTCGTCGGCACGATCGCCTTGCTCTTGCCGATGGCAGCGAGCGCATCCAGCCGCGGGTCCGGCACCGCGACCCGGCCTACGTTCGGCTCGATCGTGCAGAACGGGTAGTTGGCCGCCTGCGCCGCCGCCGTCGCGGTCAGCGCGTTGAACAGGGTGCTCTTGCCCACGTTGGGCAGGCCGACGATGCCGCAGTTGAAGCCCATCAGCGTATCTCCTGCGTCAGCAGCGCGACGCGTGTCATGAAGTCCTCGGGCCGGTCGGCCGCGAGCAGCGGCGCGGCGTCGGCCACCGCGTCGAGCAGCGCGGACACGAGCGGCTGGTCCACCTTGGCGAAATCGCTGAGCACGTGGCCGTGCACGCGCTCTTTGGAGCCGGGATGCCCGATGCCGAGCCGCACCCGCCAGTACTCCGGCGTGCCCAGCATGCGGTCCATGCTGCGCAGCCCGTTATGCCCGGCCGCCCCCCCGCCGCGCTTCACCCGGACCTTGCCGAGCGCGAGGTCCAGCTCGTCGTGGAACGCGGTGACGGCCTCGGGCGGCAGCTTGAAGAACGCCGCCGCCGGCTGCACGCTCTCGCCCGAGCCGTTCATGTAGGTGAGCGGCTTGAGCGCGAGGATGCGCTCCCCGCCGACCGTGCCCTCGGCCACAACGCCCTTGAAGCGCTGCCGCCACGGGCCGAACCCCTGGCGGTGCGCTATGGCGTCGATGGCCATGAAGCCGACGTTGTGGCGCTGCCGGGCCATGCCGGGCTCGGGGTTGCCGAGCCCGACCCAGAGTCGCATGGCCGTGTCGCTTACTTCTTGGCGGCGGCCTTGGCCGGGGCCTTGGTGCCGCCCTTGGCCGCTGCCGCGGGTGCGCCGCCCGGCTCGGCCGGCGCCTCGGGCGCCTTGGTCGGCGGCGCCACGGTCGCGATCACGAAGTCCCGGCCGGTGATGACGGGGTCGCACCCCTCCGTGCCCTGCAGGTCGGAGAAGCGCACGTTGTCGCTGATGTCGAGCGCGCCCAGCTCGGCGATGAACGCCTCCGGCACCTTGTCCGGATCGGCCAGCACTTCGACAGTGTGGCGCACCACGTTCAGCACGCCGCCCTTCTTGATGCCCGGCGACGTCGCGTCCCCGCGGAACTGCACGCTCACGCCGAGGCGGATACGCTCGCCCGGCGCCAGGCGCTGGAAGTCCACGTGGATCGGCTTGTCGCTCACGGGATGGAACTGCACCTCGCGCATCAGCGTGCGCGACGCGGCGCCGGCCACGTCCACCTGATACACCCGTGAGCGCCAGCCGCCGCGCGTCAGCTCGCGCATGACGATGCGCGGGTCGAGCGCGATCAGCGTCGCGTCCTGCTTGGCGCCGTAGATGACGGCAGGCACCTTGCCTGCCCTCCGAGTCGCGCGCGCCGCCCCCTTACCAGCCCGCTCGCGCGCCTCGGCCTCGATCGTGACGAAATCGGCCATGGTTCGCTCCTAAAGCGGTTTCATCCTGACTGGACGCACTCTTGCGTTCAGTCAGGATGAGTAACCGCGTGAAATAAAGCCTAGAGCGGTTTCAACCGCTCTAGGCAATGAGAAACGCCGGCCTCCA
>JBBSIT010000698.1:0-2898 GCA_038231995.1 Acetobacterales bacterium
CCGCCACGGGTTGTGCGGCGCTGGGCTGGAACCGCCAGGCATGCAGCGCGTCGCCAGGCCGGCGCAGGTGCCGCCGGGTCCAGCCGAGGATCAGGTCGAAGCTCGCGGGGTCATCGAAGGCGACCGAGAGCAGCAGTCCCCAGCCCTGCCCCTCGCTGTGCGACACGCCGCCGTTGAAGTTGTCCACGATGCGCCCGTCCGGCGCCAGGAAGCGCTGCTTGAACAGCCGCCACTCCGCATGGTCCTCGGCGTTCAGCACTACACGCGGCAGGCGTCGCAAGGGCGCGCACGGCGGGGTGGCTTCGGGCATGGGCGCCGGGCTTGGAGCGTCTGTCGCCAGGGCCAGGCTACCCAGCCCGGCGGTCAGCAGGGCGGAGCCGGCAGCGCCGAGCAGCATCCCGCGCCGGCCCAGGCGTCGCGTCGTCGGTTTTGGGGGCAAGGCACCCTCTCGGGCAGGCACCGCTCGCCACGGGCATCCCGGGAGTGAGCGTCGCTATGCAGCCGCCGAGCGTTTTGGCCCGTGAGACACCATCTCAATATCAGCTACAGACCTTAACGAAACATGAGCGCGGCGGCACAATCCGCGAGAAGGCCTGGAGCGGGTGAAGGGAATCGAACCCTCGTATGCAGCTTGGGAAGCTGCCGTTCTACCATTGAACTACACCCGCGCGGAGGTTGAGCCCGAGGCGCAACGCCTCTATACGAAGTGCACGTCGGCGACGCAACGCTCACGCCTGCTCGGCGTTGCGTTCGTCATCGCGCTGCATCTTATGGTGTGCATCCAAGGCTGCGGCGCGGGCGCGTCCGGCCCAGTGTTCGCGGCCAGACCCGCTACGGAGGCATGTGGCCCTTGACCCAACCCAATGACCGGTATCGTCCCGCCACCCGCCTCGTCCACGGCGGCCAGATGAGGACGCCGTATGGCGAGACATCCGAGGCGTTGTTCCTGACGTCCGGCTTCGTCTATGACAGCGCGGAGCAGGCGGAGGACACTTTCGCCGGCACCGTCTCGCACTACCAATACTCGCGCTTCGGCAACCCGACCGTCGCCATGCTCGAGGCGCGGCTCGCTGGCATCGAAGGCGCCGAGGTGTGCCGCGCCACCGCGACCGGCATGGCCGCGGTGCATGCCGCCCTGCTGTCGCACCTGCGCACAGGGGACCGGGTGGTGGCGTCGCGCGCGCTGTTCGGCTCATGTCACTGGATCGTCTCCACCCTGCTGCCGCGCTACGGTATCCTGTCCGAGTTCGTGGATGGCGCGGACCTCGACGCCTGGCGCGCGGCGCTGTCCACGCCGGCAGCCCTGGTGCTCGTCGAGAGCCCGTCCAACCCGATGCTGGAGATCGTGGATCTTCGCGCCGTCGCCGACCTGGCCCACGCCGCAGGCGCCATCCTGGTGGTGGACAACGTGTTCGCCACGCCCCTGCTGCAGCGGCCGTTCGAGCTGGGCGCGGATGTCGTGGTGTATTCCTGCACCAAGCACATCGACGGCCAGGGCCGCGTGCTCGGCGGCGCCGTGCTGGGGCGCAAGGAATGGGTCGAGGGCACCTTGCAGCCGTTCATCCGCAACACCGGGCCGAGCCTGTCGGCGTTCAACGCGTGGCTGCTGCTGAAGGGGCTGGAGACGCTGCAACTGCGCGTGGACGCGGCCTGCCGCAGCGCGCACGCCGTCGCGGACATGCTGGCCGGGCACAAGGCGGTGCACCGGGTCTGGTATCCAGGGCGGGCCGACCACCCGCAGCACGCGCTGGCCATGGCGCAGATGGACGCGGGCGGCACGCTGGTCGCGTTCGAGCTGGCCGGCGGCAAGAGGGCTGCGTTCGCGTTCATGAACGCGCTGCGGCTGGTGGCGGTGTCGAACAACCTCGGCGACAGCAAGTCGATGGTCACCCACCCCGCGACGACGACCCACATGCGCATCTGCGCCGAGGAGCGGGCGCGGCAGGGCATCGGGGACGGCGCCGTCCGGCTCTCCGTCGGGCTGGAGGACGTGGCCGACCTGTGCGACGACCTGCTGCAAGCGCTCGATGCCGTGGGCCTGCCACACGCGGCCGCAGGGGCCGACGACCGCTCCGCGGTCGCGGCGGAATAGCCTGTGGCGGGCGTCTACAGCGCGACGACGCGCAGCATCCGCGTGAGCGTCCAGCCGGTCTTCCTGGAGGATCAGTCCGAGCCCGACCAGGGGCGGTTCGTCTGGGCCTACCGGGTGCAGATCGAGAATGGCGGGCGCGAGACGGTCCAGTTGCTCCGCCGCACCTGGCGCATCACCGACGCGAACGGCCGCGTGCTCCGCGTGCACGGGGACGGCGTGATCGGCGAGCAGCCGATGCTGGAGCCCGGCGAGGCATTCGAATACACCTCCGGCACCCCGCTGGAGACTCCCTCCGGCATCATGGAGGGCGAGTACCACATGGTCGTCCCTGCCTCGGGCGAGGCGTTCGACGTGGCGATCCCCGCGTTCAGCCTGGACAGTCCGCAGGGGCGCGGGCAGGTCCATTAGGACGGCTCCGGGTCAGGCGCGGACCGAAATGGACGGCAATCGTGCCCGGCAAGGCTGGCCCGCCGCCAACCACGAGGTTTCTCGGCCCCGCCGGAGGGTGAGGCGCGATCGGAACGCAAGCAGCGGCGCCGGCCCGGCCCCTCCGCCGGCAGGGCAGGGTTGAGCGCCTACCTGCGCAGCCGGCTGGAGACGCTGGGCGACGCCTTCTGGCTGCGCCCGACGCTCGTCGTCGCCCTCTGCGTGGCGCTGGGCGAGGCGGCGGTCTGGAGCGAGCGGAGAGGCCTGGTCGCGGCCTGGCTCCCGATCGACTGGATCTTCGCGGGCGGCGAGGCCGGCGCGCGGGCGCTGCTCGGCGCGATCGCCTCGTCCACCATCGGCGTCGCCGGCACGACCTTCTC
>JBBSIT010000699.1:0-2893 GCA_038231995.1 Acetobacterales bacterium
CCTGGTGACGGACGGGCTCGACCTCGCCGTGCGGCTGGGGGAGATCCCGGACAGCAGCCTCATGGCGCGGCGCCTCGGGGCGTTGCGGCAGGTGGTGTTCGGGGCGCCCGGCTACTTCGCCGCGCATGGCCGCCCGGCCGTGCCTGCGGAACTGCGCCGGCACGCCTGCGTGGTGCGCACCACGGCGCAGGCGATGGAGGTTTGGGAGTTCCTGCACGACGGCCGCATGGAGCGGATCGACGTGCATGGGGCGTTTCGTGCCAACAGTCCGGCGGCGTGCAACGAGGCGGCGGCGCTTGGCCTGGGCATCGGCAGGGCGCCGCTATGGCAGGTGCGCCCGCTGTTCGATCAAGGACGCATCGAGCTGGTGCTTGCCGACTTCGAACTGCCCCCCATGCCCATCAGCATCGTCTGGCCGCAGACCTCCGCGCTGCCGGCGCGCACCCGGCTGTTCATAGACTTCCTGGCAGCTAGGCTGGCCGTGGCGCGGCTGTAACAGCGCGAGTGTCAGGCGACAGGGTAAACCCATCCGGCGACGACATCAGGAGCCCAGCCACCCTGCGTAGCAGGGAGAGGCAAGTTGACGGATCGATTGAACGTTTTTCCGCTTGGCAGGGACGCGGGCGGAGACAGGCGATGAGGACGCCGGACGAGGTGGCGGCGATGCGGCGGCGATTCCCTCAAGCGGCAGTTTGCCGTCCCGGTACTCGTTCTGCGCATCCACGATCACGGGCACGGAATCGGTCAGGCTTGAAGGTGTGAGGGCGGCTCCGGCAATCTGAAGCAATGTCTTGGGTTCACTTGGCATGACATCATCCTGTTGAACCCGCTCTCGTTGGCATGGGACTTCGTTCGCTGACACTTTCCTGGTCGACCGGCTCGGCCACGGGCAAAGCAGCATCCCGGGCTCAGTCTGGAGATCGTGACCGACACGCGGGTCGTGAGTCTTGCCCGCCGGGAAGCCGATATCGCGCTCCGGCTAGGACGTCCGCAGGATAGCGGTCTTATCGGACGCCGACTCGCCCGCATCGGCTACGCCTTTTATATTGCAGTGGCTTGCGTCGATGGGGGTGCCGCACCCCTAATCGGCTACGAGACCGATAACCAGGACGCCGTCGAGGCGGCCTGGCTGGAGCGACATCCTGTTGCGAAACCCGTCGCATTCCGCTCGAACAGCAATGCGGCCCAAGCCGCCGCCGCGCGGGCCGGCTTCGGGATGGCGATGCTGCCCCGCTATCTGGGCGACCCGGATCCTGCGCTCCGCGAGGTGCCGGGAATCGATCCGCACCACCGCGGGAGCTGTGGCTGCTCAGCCCGCGCGAACTGGCGCGAACGCCGCGAGTGAGGATCGTCATCGATCTTCTTGCGACGTTAATCGCCCAGGAGAAGCTGCTCCTTGAGGGGGTGGGAGCCACGTTTGGAATCTGAAGTCTCATTCGAAGATCGTCAGGGGCCCGCAATCCGCATCGGTGATGAACACGGCGAGAAGCTGGGCAGGCTCCGTCAGACTCGCGTTCTCCGCGAAGTCGTGGATCGCGCCGAACGGCTTGAACCAGCTCTGCCGGACCGTGAATATCTGGATAGCTCCGCCGTTCAGTTGGGACCGGAGCACACCGCTCACAACGAAGGCGGTCACCGATCCCGGATGTCGGTGTCGGGGTGTATGGGCGCCCGGCGGAAAATCCACGAGGACGGTTCGCACCGTCTTGCCCGGAACCTCGGCGAGCTTTTCGCAGGAAATAGGCCGGACGGTTGTGACGGGGCGATCGCCGCTGAGTGCGTCGTCGTGTTCTTGCGCCATGTGAGAATGCTCGGACCGCACGACATCGCTCGGCATCTGCCGAGGTGCGGCGAGAAACGACATCGTCACGAGCAGCAGGAGGCACCCGAGGCCGACCATAGCCAGAGGGATTGCACGGAGATTGTGACGCTGAAAGCCGGGCCGTTCCGGGCCGGACAGGCGCCAGTTCGCATTCATCATCTTGACAGTTCTCCGGCAGTTTCGCGCAATCGAAAATCGTGTTTCCAGCCGAGCTCCTTGACGGCTTTCTCAGTTGAGACCTGGGCGTTGGGCTCGGCGACGTTGTAGGCGCCTGGCGACCCGGATCCGATTGCGAGGACGGCCGCGAGAGCGGCCGCATCGACGTGGAGCGGCAGGGAAGCCGGCGGCGCGCTGGTGCCCGTTCCGGGACCGTAGAGGCGACCGTAGCGGAGCACCACACCAGCAAAGGTTGGCGAAGACAAGGTCAGGTGCTCGAGCGCGGCGATGCCGCGCACGGACACGCCTCGATCCCCGAGCGCATCGAGGTCCAGCGGATCGTCCTCCCGATGCGGCTCAGGACCTGCGGCGTAGGCCCAAGCGATGCTTTGGGCGACCAGCCGCGAGACGCCGGCCGCTCGGGCCGTCCGAACCAGATTGCGCGTGCCCTCCTCCCGAATGCGAGCGTTCCGCAGCAGCGCCTCCGACATCCGGCTTGGGTCGAGACCGGCCGGCAGGTCCGTGAGCTGATGGATGACGACGTCCGGACGCGCTTCCCGGACGGTTTGCGCCAGCCTCTCGGCGTCGAACACGTCGACCACGACCGGCTCGACGCCCATCGCAGTCAGCGCCGCAGCCTTCGAGGCCGAGCGCGTCGTTCCCACGACCCGATGACCTTTCTCCCGTAGAAGAGGCACCAGCCGCCGGCCGATTGCACCCGTCGCGCCGGCAAGAAAGATACGAAGTCCCATCAGGTCACCTACGGAATAGAAGTGGTCGCGCGTCCGGAAGTGTCGGTCCAGAGGAGCATGCGGGCCGCTGCGAACGTCACTGGCTCGAGGCGGCCTGCCGCGACCGGCTTGGAGGCAGCGCGTTGTGCCTCGCCCAAGCTCGTCGAAGCTGGCGCGCGGAAGC
>JBBSIT010000700.1:0-2888 GCA_038231995.1 Acetobacterales bacterium
CATCAGCGCGCCGCCGATCAGCCCGGTCACGGCGCCGGCCGGATAGGCGCGGTCGGTGGCGCGCCGATCGGTCATGCGGCGGTGCATCCGTCGTAGCGCCCGCGACCGGCCCCGACGATGCGGCCGTGGCGCCGATCACGCCGATCCACTAGCCTGCAAGCAAGGTGCACGAGGACGCAGGCGGATGACGCCACCGGACGCGGATCTCTGACAGCGCGGTCATGTCGAACCTGCAAGTCGCGGTCGGCCTCGCCGCCGGACTCGTCGAGGCGTGTGGCGTGCTGACGATCCTGCTCGGGGTCGCGTTCACCTTCCCCGGGGCGATCCGCTCGGCGCTGTGGAACATGGATCACGGCCAGCAGCATCAGCGGCGGCGGCTGGGCCGCTCGCTCCTGCTGGGTCTGGAGTTCCTGGTCGCCGCCGACGTCATCCGGTCGGTGGCGATCGCGCCGACCTTGCAGGGCGTGGCGGTGCTCGCCCTGCTCGTCGCGGTCCGCACCTTTCTCAACTGGACGCTGGAACTGGAACTGGATGGGCGCTGGCCATGGCAGCGCGGACCTGCCGCGGACACTCATCCTCCGCCCACCGACGCCGAGGCCACTAGATCCCGCTGAACCAGTTGAAGCCGCGGTCCTCCCAGTAGCCACCAGGATAGGTGTTCGTCACCTCGATGGCGGTGATCCACTTCGGGTTCTTGAACCCCAGCTTGGTCGCCATCCGCAGGCGCAGCGGGAAGCCGAAGGGGTCGGGCAAGGTCTCCCGCGCATACTTGGTCGCCAGGATCGTCTGCGGGTGGAGTGCTGTCGGCATGTCGATACTGCCGCTGTAGCCGTCGGCGCAGCGGAAGGCGACGTAGTTGGCCGACAGGTCGGCGCCGACGCGCTCCAGGAAAATGCGGAAGCTCGGGCCGGACCACTGGCCGATGTAGTCCCAGCCCTCGACGCAGATGTGGCGGACGATGATCTCCTGCTCGTGGAGGGCAGCGATCTGCTGCGCGGTCCAATGCCGCTTGTCCTCGATCTTGCCGCCGAGCTCCAGCTTCCAAGTCTGGCCGTCCACCGGCTTGACCTCCTCGACATCGTAGTAGGCATTGAAGCGCGGCGGCTTCAGCACCTCGGCCTCGGTGTAGGTCGGCGCCAGCCGGTCGGGGCCGAACAGTAGGCCCTGTGCGCGGTCGTTCCAGGAGGACACGGCCTGCAGTACGCTCTGCACCGACTCCGCATTGGTGACGTCGCAGCCGCCCAGCATCGCCAGGGCGCCCAGGCTAAGCGAGCCGCGCAGCACGCCACGGCGCTCGATGCGGCGCAGCAGCTCTCGGTTCTCGTCGAGCACCTGCTGCGAGATCGTCCCCTTCGGGCGGAACAGCGAGGGGGATGGGGTCCTGATCGACATGGCGCTACTCTCCTGGCTGCGGCGCGGGCATCTCGGACGCACGGGTATTCCGCTCCTCCTCGGCTTCGTCCACCACCGGGCCGCCTCCGACCATTGCCACCAGCGTGCGCGGCACCAGCAATGTCAGCAGCACGTGGACCACGAGGAAGCCGACGATGGCGCTCATGCCCAGGAAATGGATCAGGCGCGCGGATTGGAAGCCGCCGAAGGCGGCGGTGAGCCACCAGAGCTGGATCGGCTTCCAGATCGCCAGCCCCGCCAGCACCTGCACCACAACGGCCACCATGACGCCTGCGTAGAGCAGCCGCTGCACCGAATTGTTCACGGTGAGGTCGTCGTGTGCGAGGCGGAACCGCAGCGCCTCACCCACCTCGCGCAGCACGTCGCGCGGCCGAATGGGCCACAGGCGGCGGCGAAAGCGGCCGGTCGCGAAGCCATACGCCAAGTAGGCGGCGCCGTTCAGCACCAGCAGCCACATGCCGAGGAAGTGCCACTGGAGCGCGCCTGACGCGCCGGGATTGCCGCGCAGCTCCAAGGACAGGCCGACATCGCCGCCGAGGCTGATCCACCCGGGAAATTTGATCCAGCCGAAGATCGGCTCGTCCATGTAGATGCGCCAGCCGCTGCCGATCATGATGATGATGGCCAGGGCGTTGACCCAATGCATGATCCGCACGGGCGCTGGGTGCAGGCGCCGCTTGCGCCCTGCTGGAAAGGGCAGCGGTGGCGGCGCACCGTCCAATCCGGTCATCCCTGCTTCACTCATGCCGCAACCTCCCTCGCCCGTTTTGGCGCCCTGCCGCGCACTGCGGCGGGACTTGCGCCGCGCGAGGGACGTGCCGCTACTCTGTGCCAAAGGCCTGTAAACGGAGGACACCACCCCATGCGGACTATCGTTGCTCTCACATCACTCGCCGCCGTGTTCGCCGCTCCGGTGGCCGCCCGCGCGGAGGACGAGAAGCCGCCGGAGCTGACACCCGAGCAGAAAATGGCCCGCCGTTTCCCGCAGCCCGTCCGGGTCGGCGACCTGGTCGGCCGGGCGATCGTGGACGACTCCACTTCGACCATCGGCCGCGTGCGGGCCGTGGTGCAAACCGGCGACGGCAAGATACGGCTGGTCACGCCGTATGGCGGCCTGCTCGGCTTCGGCTCGCGGCTCGTGGCGGTGCCGGTCGAGATGGTGGCGCTGCTCGGCCACTTGGTGGCGGCGGTGGACATGGATCGCGCCGCGTTCGAGAAGGCGCCGAGCTGGTACGGCTCGGACTCCGAGCGGACGCTGGGTCCGGACAAGGTCATCCGGGTCGGCCTGACCCGGCGCTGAGCGTGCGGGTGACGCATCGGGCCGGGCGCTTCGGTCATGGCGGTCCTTCACGAGGCGGAGGCGGTTCCAGGCGGAGTAGAGCGCAGGGGACCGGGGTTCGATAGCCGCCGGAATATCACTGAGCTGCAGGAGTCTCGCAATTCGCGCGCGGCGTGTCCGGACGCTGTATGAAGCC
>JBBSIT010000701.1:0-2882 GCA_038231995.1 Acetobacterales bacterium
GATGGATGCGGGGATTGCCGCGGAAGCCGGACGCCGGCATGCGCGCGATCGATACTAACATCATCGTCCGCTACCTGACCGGCGATGACCCGGAGCAGGCGGACAAGGTCCGTGCCTTGATCGGCCACGAGCCGGTCTTCGTGCCACGAACCGTCCTGCTGGAGGTGGAGTGGGTGCTGCGCGGCGTCTACGGCCTGTCGTCGGAGCAGATCATCCCGGCACTCCGCGCTCTGGCCGGCCTACCAGGCGTCTCGGTCGAGGACGCTGCCTTGGTCGCCAAAGCGATGGACTGGGCCGAAGCGGACATGGACTTCGCTGATGCGCTCCATCTAGCGGCAGCGACCGGGTGCGAGAGCTTCCTGACCTTCGACAAGCGGTTCGCATGCTCTGGGACGCGCGTCGCTGGCATCCCGGTCTCGGCACCGTGACAGGACCCACTCAAGGGTAGCGCCGCTGTACTCTCGTCCGTCGCTGGCCGAGAACGGCCATCCGTCAGGGCCGTCGACATAACGTCAACGGCGGCGTTACTGCGGAAACAAGCTCCTCGTCCGGCTGTCCTGGCGCAGCCGATCCGTCCAGAAGCCGGGCGGGTCGCCCGCCGGGTCGGCCGGCGCGACGATCTGCGTCCACTCGCGGCAATCCACCATCACCCAGTCGAGGCCCGGCGAGCCGACGCCGGCGTCGCACCGCCCGGATCGCGCCAGGGTCCGCGCCTGTTCCCGCGCCTCCCGGCCGCTCCGTGCTGCGAGGTTCTCCCAGCGCTCCCAGCGCGTCGATCCGAGCGCCTTCGTGAAGTAGAACCGCTCCAGGTGCTCGGCGCTGCGCGCGTCGCGGCCGCCGAAATGCTCGGACACCAGCGTGTCGAGGGTCGCCGTGCCGGCCTCGCCCTGCGCTCTCGTTCGGTAGGAGACCGGCCGCACCTCCCAGCGCGTGTAGGCGTAGCCCAGGCGCTGCGGGCAGGCATCCCGGCGGCGGGTGATGCGCGCGGTGGTCTCGCCCGCCGGCGCCCCGGCAAAGCTGCTGTCAACGATGATCCACCCGTCGAGCACCCCGCAGCCCGGGCCGATGAAGAACTGCAACCCGGCGCCGCCGTCCTCGGTCAGCCCGAACGCGACGCTCCGCTCGCTGAAGATCGCGATCTGGCCGCCGTCGTCTGCATCGAAGCGGCCGAACGCCCGAACGTCGTCCCCGAAATCCCAGCTCTGCGCGACGGCCAGGCCCAGCGCCGTCTCGATCGGCACCGATGCGGTCTGCTGATAGCCGTCCCGGCGCGCGGGCTGGTCGCCCAGGCCGGGCCAATCCCGCCTCTGATACGGCAGGCGCTCGTTCACCCCGATCTTGCGGCGCTGCGGGCATTGCGGCGAGGGGTCCAGCGGGCTCGCGCCGACGATCACGCCTCCGTCCGACCCGACGCAGACCTCCTGCACCAGGAAGTCGTAGGCGTCCCACCACGCCGCGGAGAACTCGGCGCTCGCCTGGGAGACGCCCATGGCGATGGCCATGAGGGTCAGCGCGACAACGCGGATAGGGGCATGCATCGCGGCTGCTCATGTACCCGGCCGCTTCCGCCCCGCAAGTGCCGCCTTGCTAGGTCAGCATGGCCCAGGCCGCATCCGGTCCGCTCAGCAGCTCGACGAGCCGCACCCGGTCCGCCGCTGGCAGCGGCGATGAGCTGGCGCCGTCGGTCAAGCTCATCGTCGCCTGGCGCAGCAGGGCGCCGTACGAGACCGGGTTCCCGAGCTGCCGGCCGATCCCTTCGAGCCGCCGCACGTCGCGCGCCACGGTCTCCAGCCCGTCGATCTCCTCATCGGTCGGCGCGGCCGACGCCGCGGCCAGCGGCTCCAGCAGGTCCTGCGCGATCGCCTTCGACAGCCGGTCGCGGCACGCCTCGTCGGCTTGGCGCCGCATCTGCGCCGCCTCGTCTTGGCGCGCGCCTGTCGGGCGGAGCTGATCGAGTCCGGCCAGCAGCGACGCGACGCGGCCGAACTGCTGGCCGGCCGTTGCGAGCTCTGCCGTCTCCAGTTGGATCAGGACGGCGCCGGCAGCCTCGATGGCGCTCCTTGCTGCTGCGTCGGCCGCCGAGTGCCGCTTGTCCGGCGGGCAGGACGCCCGGACGGCATTCAGCACGTGGTCGGGATGCGCGTGCCGCTCCAGCAGGACGGGAAGGATCACCGCAAGCACATCCGGCGTGTCCGACAAGCCGGCCAGCAGCTCGCCGAGGGCGTGGTCCGCCGCCGGGCCGAGTGCGTTGCAGGCAGCGTCGATGAGGGTGGCGCGCCGGAGCACCGCGCCGACCGTCCTGACGATCGGCGCGTAGTCCTCCAGCGGGATGCCGGTCACCGCGGTCCAGTCCGCCGGGGCGGGCGCCGCATCGAGCGCCGTGGCGGAGGCGGGCCACAGCACGGCGCCGGCGCGAGCGGCCGCCCCGTCCCCGCCGCCTGCCAGCTCGGACGCGACCCTGGCGAGGGTCGGTGCATCCAGGCGCTGCTGCACGTGGCCGGCCAGCCGGGCGAGCGCCGTCCTAGGCACCGCGGCCATGCCGCGGCGCCAGCGCGGGCCCGGCACGATGATCGGGTCGGCCGGCAGGAACATCAGCCGGGTGAACGTGATCGGGCGGGACGGCCGTATCTGCGCCAGGCGCTGGCGCAACGGGGCGATCAGCGCGTCGGCGGCGTCCCGTTGCGGCATGGCGTCGACCATCGCGACCACGCGGGCGAGCTGCTCGTCTCGCGCCGTGGCGAGCGAGTTCCGCACGTCGTAGGGGATCGACCGGTTCACGGCTAAGCCGTCAGCGCGGCAAACCGCTCGTTGCGCGCGATCAGGTCGGGGATGCTGCTCCGGGGGCGGCCTTGCGCCCCGTCCGCCACGCCGCGCAGGGCGGC
>JBBSIT010000702.1:0-2877 GCA_038231995.1 Acetobacterales bacterium
CACAGTCTGAATCGAGCGCCACGCCCGCCGCTACCCCCAAGGTAAGAACCAAACGTCAGAACCGAATCGCCCTGACCCGCAGCCAGGCGTGTGCGCCCGCCTCGGCCACCCGCCGCAGTCGCGCGCGGCCGAAGGCGTAGGCGCGGCAGCCCACCGACCAAGTGTCGTCGCCCAGCTCCTCGCGAGCTAGGGCAAGGGCGTCGCGCCGCGCGTTGGCCAGCAGCCGCGCGCAGAGGCGCAAGCGCTCGGGCCGGAGGCCGGGTGGTAGTCCCAGGGCAGGCGGGGAGGCGGGGACGGCAGGGACTGTACGGGATTGTCCATGCGGCATCGTAGCACGGAGGGCTCGCCGGCTCCGCACTGAGATGCATGGCGACAGCGCCTGGTTGAGGTTCCGCCAAAGGCGTGCTGCAAGCCCGCATGGCCCCCAGCGAGCGCATCCTCTATCAGCCTTATACCGTGGGAAAGCGGGGCAACCTGATCCCGGGCAAGCCGGTGTCGTGCCGCAACGCGGATGAGGCAGTCCGCCGAGCCGAGAGGGCCATCGCCGGCGGTCTTGTCGTGGGCGCCCACGTCGTGCGCGTGCTGGCCGACGAGGAGGCGGGCGACTACGGCGATCCGGAGTTCCTCGCGGCCTACGGCACCGTGCCCGACCCGGAGTAGCCACGACTCGGCCGATGGCAGATGCGGGGGCACCGGGGGCGCAGCGCGGCATATGCAAACCAGCAGGTTGATCCAGAGAATTTGGACAAACACTGTGCCGTAAGCGCCTGAGAACGGATCACACCCGACGTATCGCTGTCAGCCTACCAACATTGTCCCTTCCCCAAGCCGTTCTGTTCACTATACGTTCTTGTCCCTTGACCGCGCGGGTGAGGGCAACAGGTGGATATCGAGGGCAGAACGCGTGCACGTGTGCTGGACGGACTCCGGTCCAGCATCGCCCGCCTCGAGCGGAACGGTGCCGTCGCCCAGGACCGCTCGCACCTTCCGTTCGGTCACCAGGCGCTCGACGCGGGACTTCCCGGCGGCGGCCTCTCCCTCTCTGCCGTGCACGAGGTGGCTGGCGCCGGATCCGACACGGAGCACGGCACGGCGGCGGCGCTGTTCGTTGCGGGCGTGCTCGCCCGGCTCCCCGGCCCGGTCCTGTGGGCGCTGGAGCGCCGCGACCTGTTCGCGCCGGGCCTCGCCGGCGTCGGCCTGCGGCCGGAGCGCATCCTCTACGCCGAGGCCGGCAAGCCCGCGACGGTGCTGCTGGTCGTGGAGGAGGGCCTCCGCCATCGTGGGCTGGCGGGGGTCGTGGGCGAGCTCACGGGACGGCTGACGCTCACGGCCTCGCGCCGCCTGCAGCTCGCGGCCGAAGCATCCGGCGTGGTCGGCATCCTGCTACGCCGCAGCCACAGGCAGGGCGACCCCGCATTGTCTGAGCCAAGTGCCGCCGCCACGCGCTGGCGTGTTGCCGCCACGCCCTCGGAACCGCCGCTGCGGCACCGGCCGGAGATGCCGGGTCTCGCCCGCACGCGCTGGCAGCTCGACCTCGTGCGCTGCCGCGGCGGCGAACCCCGTTCCTGGCTGGTGGAGGCGTGCGATGCGCAGGGTCGTCTCGGTGTGGCTGCCGACGTGGAGCACGGACAGGCTGCGCCTGCGTCCCGACGCACCGCCGCCCGACATGCCGCTGGTCACCACGGCCCATGACGGCCACAAGCGGGTGATCGCCGCCGCAGACCGGGCGGCAATGGCTTTGCGGCTGAGGCCAGGCCAAGCGCTCGCGCAGGCACAGGCGGCCGTGCCGAACCTCGCCATCGCCGACGCCGACCCTGGGGGCGACGCGGCAGGTCTCGTGCGGCTCGCGGCATGGTGCCTGCGCTACGCCCCCCTGACCGCGCCGGACCCACTGAACGGAGTGCTCCTCGACATCTCGGGGTGCGCTCACCTCCGGGGCGGCGAGGCCGCGCTGATGGACGATCTGCTCGAGTGCTTGTCCGAGCGGGGCTACGCCGCACGCGTGGCCGTCGCTGGGACGATCGGCGCCGCGCACGCCCTGGCCCGCTACGCCGCGCGGAAGCGGCCGGCGCTGGTCGAGCCGCACGGGGACGAAGCTGCGGTCAGCACCTTGCCGGTCGCGGCGCTGCGGCTCCCGGCCGACACCGTGGACAGCCTGCACCGGGTCGGGCTGGAGCGCGTCGGCCAGCTCCTCGCGGCGCCCCGCGCGCCGCTTGCCCGGCGCTTCGGCGCGCTGCTGCTGCGACGGCTGGATCAGGCGACCGGGCGCGCGGCGGAGCTGCTCGAACCACAGTTTCCGCCGGAGACGGTGCAGTGCCGCCTCGCCTTCGTCGAGCCGCTGAGCACGGCCGAGGCATTCACGGCGGTGATCGGCCACTTGGTCCGGGAGGTGTCCATCGCCCTGGAGCGGGCAGGGCAGGGGGCGCGGCAGCTCGACCTGGTGTTCGAGCGGGTGGACGGCACGGCGCAGGCGGTGCGCATCGGGACGGTCCGCGCCAGCCGCGATGCCCGACATCTCGGGCGCCTGCTGCGGGAAAGGCTGGAAGACGTGGACCCGGGCGCGGGCGTAGAGGCCATGCGCCTGGTCGTGCCGCTGGCCGAGCCCCTGGCCTGGACGCAGCTTGGGGGCGCCCTCACGCCGGACGCGCCGGCGGCAGGCGATCTCTCCACCCTTGTGGACCGCCTGGTGAACCGCCTCGGCGCTGGCCGGGTGTTCCGGGTCGAGCCGGTGGAGAGCGACGTGCCCGAGCGCTCCGTCCGCCGGGTGCCGCCGCTCGGCGCCCGCTCGGGTGGGTCCTGGCCCCTGATACCAAGTCTCTCTGATCAGAACCCATGCGCCCAGTCTCGAAGTCCGAGGGACATGATGCGCCACGGCTG
>JBBSIT010000703.1:0-2871 GCA_038231995.1 Acetobacterales bacterium
CCTTCTGCCATGCGTTGGAGTTGGCCGAATCCGTCGGGACGTGGAACGGCGTCCCGGACGACTGGGCGTTGAATCGATGGGCAAGGCTCCTTAGCAAGTCGCGCCCGCTTGCGCCGGAGGAGGCCGCCGGGTCCGAGCCGGGCGCCGGCGCATCCTGCGTGCTCCCGCCGGAGGTCCCGTCAGCGATGAAGCTGGGCGAGGTCGTGGTCGTGCCGATGGTATCCGTGGATACCGGTGCGCTGCCGCCTGTCAACGGCGGAGACAATTGGGAGCGCCGTGGCGGCGCAAAATCGGCGCACTGGCCGTAGCGGACCTGGGCTGCCGCTCCGGTCAGCTTGGCGGAGAGCTGACCGGCGTCCGGGAGGAGCGCTGGCGTTTCTTGCTCTGCGCCAGGCGGTAGCTCTCGCCGTTCATCTCCAAGATGTGGACGTGGTGCGTGAGCCGGTCGAGCAAGGCGCCGGTGAGCCGTTCGCTGCCCAGGACCTCGGTCCACTCGTCGAAGGGTAAGTTGCTGGTCACCAGCGTGGAGCCGCGCTCGTATCTCTGGCTGAAGGTCTCGAACAGCAGCTCCGCGCCGCTCTTCGAGAGGGGCACGAAGCCGAGTTCGTCGACGATGAGCAGCTTGTAGCCGGCCAGCTGCTTTTGCAGGCGCAGCAGCCGCCTCTCGTCACGCGCCTCCAGGAGTTCATGGACCAGGGCGGCAGCGGTGGTGAACCCCACCGTCATGCCCCGCTGGCAGGCCGCCAACCCGAGCCCGAGCGTGACATGGGTCTTGCCGGTGCCGCTGTTGCCGAGCGCGATCACGTTCTCCCGCCGCTCGATGTAGTCGCCGCGCACGAGGTCGAGCATCAGCGCCTTGTTGAGCGAGGGGATGGCGAGGAAGTCGAGGCTGTCCAGGCTCTTGACCACGGGGAAGCGCGCTTCGCGGATGCGTCGCTCCACCATGCGCCGCTCGCGCTCGATCAGCTCCAGCTCGGCCAGGCGCAGGAGATAGCGGACGTGATCCACGCCCTCGGCCGCGCACTGCCGGGCCAGCTTGTCGTGCTCGCGCAAGAACGTCGGCAGCTTGAGCGCCTTCAGGTGATGGGCGAGCAGCAACTCCGGCGCGTCACTCATGACGGCTCCGTTGCCGCCGCCGCGGTCAGCAGCGCCAGGTAGGACCGGGCCGAGGTGGCCGCCACCCGTGCCCGCGGCAGGTAGGGGTAGACCTCCAGGTCCAGCCGCGGCGGCCGGCGCTCGATCCGGCACAGCACCAGGTGCTTGACCGCGTCGAAGCCGATGGCGCCCAGCCGCACGGCCTCGCTCACCCCGGCCTGCACCTCCTCGAGGCTGAACGCCTCCAAGAGCCGCAGCACCTGCACCCATTCCCGCCGGCCCGCTTTGCCCAGCCGCGCCTCCAGCAGGCGGCGGAGTGTCAGGAAAGCTTCAGGCAATGCCCAACCGGCGAGCGGGGCCGCTTGGTCCAGCGCCCCGATCTTGCGCTCGAGCAGCGGCAGGTAGTGCAGCGGCTCGAGCAGGACGTCCTCGCGTGCATACGAGCGGGCGTGGCGGGCGATCACCTCGGCGCCGCAGGCGATCACCACGTCCTCGACGTAGCCGCGGACCAGCACCTCGCGATGGCCGTAGGCCACCGGCACCGAGTAGTCGTTGCCCCGGTAGCGCACCAGCGACAGCGAACTCACCCGGGCACTGCGCACCTCGCAGGCGTCGTAGGGTGCGGCAGGCAGCGGCAGCAGCGCCGCGCGGTCGCGCGCCAGACGCTCGCCGATGCTCTCCGCGTGCCCGCGCAGGCGCGCGCCCTGGCGCTCGCGGCAGCGCGTCTCGAGCTGGGCGTTCAGGGCGGTGAAGCTCTCGACCCGCGGCACCGGCACCAGGAAGTTGCGCCGGGCGTAGCCGACCAAACCCTCGACATGGCCCTTGTCGTTGCCCCGCCCCGGGCGGCCGAAGCGGTCGGCGAGGAGGTAGTGCGATTGCAGCTCGCCAAAGACTCGGGTGCGCTGGTGCGTGCCGTCGCCGAGGATGCGCGCGACCGCCAGCTTGGTGTTGTCGTAGAGCATGCTCCGCGGCACGCCGCCGAAGAACGCGAACGCCGCGTTGTGCCCGTCGCAGAACGCCTCGGTCGTCTCGGCCGGGTAGGCCTTGACGAAGCACGCGTCCGAGTGCGGCAGCATCACCGCCAGGAAGTGGATCCGCCGCTCCTCACCACCGATGACCGCGACCGCTTCGCCGAAGTCGGCCTGCCCATGCCCGGGCGGGTGCAGCAAGGGCACGAACATCTCCTGCCCCTGCTGTCGCTGCTCGCGCACGTAGTCCTTCACGATCGTCTCCCCACCCGTGAAGCCGTGCTCGGCCCGCAGCCGCTCGAAGATCCGCCGCGCCGTGTGCCGCTGCTTGCGCGGGCGGCCCCGATCCTCCTCCAGGATCCGCTCGATCACCGGCACGAGTGGGTCGAGCTTGGGCCGCACCACGGGCTTGCTGCGCCGATACCCCGGCGGCACCGCGAAGCGCAGCATCTTCGCCACCGTCTTCGGGTCGATGCCGAACACCCGCGCCGCCTGCCGCCGGCTCATGCCTTCCACGTGGCAGGCGCGCCGGACCCGCGCATACAGATCCACTGCCTTCATCTCCCAGCGCCTCTCGTCAGCCATGCCGACGAAAGGCGAGGCAGTGCGCCGTTTTCACACCGCCGCGGCGGCTAGCCTACCCAGCCGCCTCCGTGAGGGACTTTCTCTCCGCCGCTCTCACTGGTCAAGATCGGCGCCAAGGTGGTCCGCCACGGCCGCTACGTCTCCTTCCAGCTGGCCGAGGTGGCCGTGCCGCGGCAGCTGTTCGGGACGATCCTGTCGCTCATCGCCCGCCTGCGGGCACCAC
>JBBSIT010000704.1:0-2854 GCA_038231995.1 Acetobacterales bacterium
GCATAGCGCACCTCCAACGTTCATCACGTTGAATCACAGCAGCACCAGTTTGAGAATCCCATCCCGAGTCATAGGTTCAGAGACTTGGTATGAGGCTTGGACATGAGGTCGGCCGCATCCTTGACGGAGGCTGCGGCGTCGATCGTGGCCAGGCGCTCGCGCGCCCTGGGCAACATCTCTTCGGCGAACATCCCTGCCTTCTCCTTGCTGAAGCACCTCCGTTGCGCCCGATCCGAGCGGGACGGCGCGGTTCAGTCGCTCATCCGTTCCAGCGCGGCGCCCTTGTGCATGGCGATGTGGTCGGTCTTGTCGCTCTTGATCTCATACTGCGGATCATCCTCGGCCGCATGGTGCGTATACCCTTTGTAATCGGCATACTTCGTATGCACCTTGATGATCTTGCCGCTGACGTGCCCGGCTTCCGAGTTCCACGTCACATGATCGCCGACCTTGAATCGCTCTGCCATATCGGTTCGCTCCCATAGAAGGCCGTCAGATCGGCATGCGGTAGCCGAAGAACTCGTGGTCCTCGTTGTAGCCGCCCTGCCCGGCGCCAAGATCGGCGAAATCGTGCACGAAATCGATCGCGGCGATCCACTTGACCATCTTGAAGCCCAGCTCGTTCTCGCATCGTAGCCGCAGCGGCGCCCCGTGCAGCACGCTGACCGGCGCCCCGTTCATCTCGTAGGCCAGGATGGTCAGCTCATGGCGCATGTTGAGCATCCTGTGCACGTCGTAGTACCGGCCGCCGTCGCCGCCGTCGGCCAGCGAGTAGAACACGGCGTAGCGGGCGCCGGCCGTCGGCTTCACCAGGTCCAGGATGTAGCGCATGGGAACGCCGCCCCACTTGGCGACGCCGGACCACCCCTGGATGCAGAAATGCTCGGTGATCTGCTCCTGCTTCGGCATCGCCTTGAGGTCGGCCAGCGAGAACTCCAGCGGCTGCTCCACCAGCCCGCCGACCCGCAGCCGGTAATGCGCGAACTGGTCGGCCACCAGGGCGTCGAACTCGGCCGAGTGCGGCATCGTGCCGTTCGGCCAGAACTGCGGCGAGATGTCATCTTTGGTGAACTGGGCTCTCGGGTCCCATCACTCCGCCAGGCCCTTGATCCAGCCGATCATGGCCGTGCCGGTCCGCTGCACCAGCCGCGCGTGCCGGATCGTGAAGGGCGAGACGCGCCACCAGGCCAGCCCGACCACCGCCATGGCCAGGACGAAGGGCAGGAGGCCGGCCCAGGAGGCGTCCTCCCTGCCGGCGAACATATGGTTCGTGTTCTCCCGCAGCCCGGTGACGAACACCATCGTCCCGTGCGCCAGGATGAACAGCACGAACCAGGAGAACGAGAGGAAGTGGATGGACCGGGCCGTCTGCCGATTCAGCACCCTGCCGTCCCAGCCAAACCGGTTGGAGATCGCCGGGCTCTGCAGCAGCCCGGTGGCGATGGAGGTGGGAGCGGCGACGAATACCGTGATGAAGTAGCTGAGCTGCTGCAGCCCGTTGTAGCGGGTCCAGCTCTCGTCCACCGGGAAGTTCAGCGACGCGTATTGGATCGCGGTCGAGAGCGCGGCGGGGAACACGCCCCAGGTGAGCGGCACCAGCCGGCGCCACTGGTCGGTCGAGAACAGCAGCGCGTAGAAGGCGATCCCGTTGAGCGTCCACAGCAGGTTGACCGAGAAGTGCCACCAGCGGGCGAGCCCGATCGTGTGGCGCAGGCCGGGGATGCCCAGCCACGTCGGCAGCGTCACCGAGTCGTCCTTGGCGGTCCAGACGCGGCCCGCCGGCACCGGGCGCTGGAAGCGGAACCAATCCGTGCCGGGCGTGCAGTCCCGCTTCCAGTACAGCCGCGGGTGGTCGGCCAGGATCTGGATGCCCGCGCGGATGATGAACAGCATGAAGAACATGTTCAGGAAATGCTGCAGCCGCAGCCACCACGGGAAGCCGGAGTCGACCGACGGCGCGGCCTGGGCGATGCCGAGATACCGCTCGATGAAGGTGCGGACCTCCGGGTATTCCCGCAGGCTCTGCGCCGCGGCGATCGCGAGGATGAGCGCCGCGAACCCGATCGGCAGCGCCCACAGCACGCTGACCCAACGCTTGCCCACACGGATGCGGGGCACGATGCCCTCGCTCGGGGGCAGCCAGTGGCTCAGCAGGATGCGATCGTCCGCGGCGCTGAGGGTTGCTGCGAGGGGATCGTGCGACGATGCGACCTTGGACGGGTTCGTCATGGACCTTGCCCTCCCTGACCCGGCGCGAACGCTACGTCCTGTTTGAGCTACGTCCTAGCCCCGGGCAAGCGGCGCAAGCGCCGGGACCGCAGGGGCGCAAGGCCCGCGTGCGCCGCACCCTCAAGGTCCCGCGCGCGATCTCGATGCGGGAGGCGACCCTGCATGGGACGCGCCGGCGCGCTATGCCCGAGCCGGCCCGGACGGTGCGCAGGCCGCCCCCGAGCGCCGTGCAGCGATGTCGAGCACGAGGCGGGCTGCCGCAGCGGCCCCGCCCCCGCCGGTGACGAGCGCATGGGCGCGGTCCAGCATGGCGGCGCGCTCCTCGCCGCCCGCCAGGATCGACCGGAAGGCGGCTGCGAAGGCGTCCGGGGTCGCCGTCTCGATGCTGAACACGTCCGCGGCCCGGCACTCGCCCAGCTTGCGCGCCAGCAGCTGCGTCTCCTGGATCGGCCCGGGGACCAGGACCAGCGGCGTGCGCAGCGCCGCGCCCTCGTGCATGGTGCTCGTCCCCTCGCCGATCAGGATGTCGGCCGCGCGCTCGAACAGCAGCGCCTCGGGCGGCGTGATGACACCCTCGACGCGGACCCAGCTGGGCAGCTCGTCCGGCACGCCGGGGATGCCGCGC
>JBBSIT010000705.1:0-2850 GCA_038231995.1 Acetobacterales bacterium
ACGACCTCGGGCTTGCGCTCGACGATCCCCTCCCGGAGTTGCGAGGCCATCACCTGGGCGTCGTCGGGATCGATCCCCAACTCCTGGGCGATCTGCTCGTTGGAGAGGTTCAGGCCCATGAAGTAGAGGCACAGGACCCAGACCCGCAGCGGCTGGTGGTGCCCGGCCAGCACCGTGCCGGTGAGGTCGTCGAAGCGCCCCGCACACGCCTTGCAGCGATACCGCTGCCGGTGCGGCTGCGTATCGTCGCACCCGTCCCGGATCACCACGGAGCCGCCGCACCCGGGGCAACACACCCCCTCTGGCCAGCGGTGCTGGCGCACGAAGGCGAAGCACTTGGCGTCGTCCATCAGACCCGAGAGGTTAACCAAGTCCGGTGTGGTCATGACGGCGAAACCTCCTCGCGCGAGGCAGTTCGCCTCGCACTCCCACCATCAGATCAGATGCTCTTCCGCCACGCTATCCAGGCCCAAACCCACCACCCCGGAACCCGATAAGAGCCACAAAGATTTGCGCAACAAAGTGAGGTTGGCCGTTTTTCGACCTATGAGGTGACTGGGCCTAGTTGCGCGCCAGCCGGTCCGGCGCGGTGATCACGACCATATCGAGCGTGCGGGCGGCGGCACGGTCGCGTAGCCGGTTGAGGCCCGGCCGCCTCAGGGAAGCACCGCTGTAGCCGTCATCGCGAAAGACCTGATCGGAGGGCATGTCCCAGCCTTGCTGCTGCGCGTGGCCGCGCAGGCGTTCCAGCTGCTGCTCGACTGTCTGGGCCTGCGCCTGCCGCTGGGTCGACACACGGGCATAGAGCGCCACTCTCATGGCCACCCTCCCGCGCGCCGGGGCCGCGCGACACGCCGGCAGACGCGCCGACCGGCGCCTTCGTCCAGGCCAGCACCTGCTGGTAGGCGCGGTCCCAGCGGCGTTGGCCGCCCGGATCCGGCTGCGTCGTCCGACGTACAATCCATTGGCATCGCATCTGTCCCTCCTGTCAGGAGGGAGTCAGCTGAGGCCGCGCTCGCACGTGCAGAACGATCGCGCAGCGAAAGGCGAGACCAGCTCAGCCGTAGCCGCGTCCGGCGCAACAGGCAGAACTTGTCATTTGCGATTAGGCCATCTCCAGCTTGTTGTTCAGGTAGCAGCTTGTCCGGTGCCGCACTCGCTTGCCCAGCTCGGTGCGGATCGCGCGGGGGTAGCTGTCGTGACCGTCCGTCGTGACCCGGTCAGGCACAATGCCAGTCACCGCCTTCGCTGATCGGAAGAACGCTCTCGCCGCGGCCATGTCGCGATGCTCGCTGAACATCACGTCCACCAGTGCGCCGGATCGGTCGATGGCGCGATAGAGATAGCACCAGCGCCCGTGCACCTTGATGTAGGTCTCGTCCACGTATCAGCTGCAGCCCGCCTTGCCGCGCCGGCGTCGCCGCAAGTCCTCGGCTAGAGCCGGGGTGAGCTTGGCTTCCCACTCGCGCACTGTCTCGTGGCTGAACACGATGCCGCGCAGGGCGAACATCTCGGGCAGGTCGCGAAGGGCCAGCTTGTAGCGCAGCCGCCAGAGCACCACGAGGGCGATGACGTCGGACGGATACTGCGCCCGGTTCAGAAGCGTGCCGCTGCGCTCGTTGAACTGCTTGCCACAGGCACGGCAACGGAACCTGCGATAGCCCTGGGCGGTGCGCTCGGGTCGCTCCGTGACCGCCGCACATCCGCACTCTACGCACCGCATCCCCGTTTACCCCGCCAGTGAGGGACGGCGCTATAGCCGGACCAACCACAGCCGGCTAGGCGCGGTGGCGCGAGCCCTGACGTAACCCCGCCGCCGCGTGATGGAAGCGGAGCAGCGCCTGCCCGGCTACGAGCGCCGGCTCGGCGAGGCGTTCGAGTTGCAGGACGAGCTGGACGCCAAGCGGGCGGAGCTGGACGCTCTCGAGGCGGACCTGGCGACCAACGACCGAGCCGCCGCGAACGACGATGACGCTCCGGAGGTCGCCGCGGCGTAGGAAGCAAAGGTTCGGCTTGTCGGTTCATGACGGGTAGAAGGTCCACGTGAAATCGGGTTGGATGGCGCCGACGTATGGGAGCGCCGCATGTGGACCTTCCGTCCTGCACGTCCCGAAGAGGCCGTCGAAGCGTGCTCGGTGATACGGCAGTCCATCGAGGAGCTGTGCGGAGCCGATCACGACGGCGATCCCGCCATCCTCGGCCCCTGGCTCGTCAACAAGACGCCCGAGCGGGTGAGGACCTGGATCGAGTCCAACCCCGCCGGCGTCCTCGTCGGGGTCAGTCCTGACGAGATCGCCGGCATGGGCGCCGTGCTCCGGGATGGCCGGATCGTGCTCAACTATGTCGCGCCGTGGGCGCGCTTCCGCGGGGTCAGCAAGGGCCTGTTGCGGGCCATGGAGAACCGAGCGGCTGAACTGGGCAACACCTCGTGCACCTTGACCAGCACGGTCACAGCCCATGGGTTCTATCGCTCCCGCGGCTACGAGGACGTTGGAGAGCCGGTCACTTCCTTCGGCGGCAAGCCGGCCTTCCCGATGCGGCGTGCCATCCGGTGACGGAGAGCTTCGCCAGTCGCGTGCGTCAACACAGTTCTCTCGCGCCGTTGCCGTCTGGAACCCTGATGGCTACCGTTCGGCCCGGACCAAGCTGCGGTCTGCCCAAGAAAGGACGGGAGGAATGGCCATGAGACGAGTGCTGCTTGCTACCGGCGCCTGCCTGGCATTGGCCTCGGCCGGGTTCGCCGCCGACCTGCCGACCGCGGCGCCCGCTGACGTGGGAGTCGGCCGGCTCGACCGGATCACGAGCTTGTTCAAGGCCGACACGGACGCGAAGCGCCTGCCCGGCGCGGTG
>JBBSIT010000706.1:0-2849 GCA_038231995.1 Acetobacterales bacterium
AGCCGCGCCAGCTCGGCAGCGATGTGACCGCAGGCCGCGGTTTCGGCCGGTGTGCCGGGCAGCTTCTCGCCGAACGCGCTCAAGGTCGCGACGTCGTTCAGCAGGTGATCGAGGCTCAATGCCCGGCTCCGCAGCGGTGCGGGACAGGAGCGGTCGCGTGGCGCCGCGGCCAACCCGCCGCGCTCGTAGCGGTGACGCTCGCGGCCACCATGGGGTAGGAACAGCCAGGTGCGATCACCATAGCCGCATTCAGGAACCATTTTTGGTGCCAATCAAGCGACGCAACGAGGAGCCTATGACAGCGGACGCCACGCCTGGCTTGAACCTCGATCGCGGGAGCCTTCCCAGGCAGCAGGACTGGCGCATGGTGGCCGACCAGGTGGCGAGCGACGTGCAGGCGGGGCTGTTGCCGCCCGGGACCTGGCTGAAGCAGATCGATCTGGAGACCCGCTACGGATGCAGCCGCAGCGATGTCAGGCGTGCGCTGGACGAGCTGGTTGCGCGACGGCTCGCGCAGCACGTCCTCAACCGCGGATATCGCGTCTTCGAGCTGGCGCCCGACCAGATCGCCCATCTGTTGGAGATGCGGGTCATCCTTGAGGCCGCCGTGGCGGACCGCATCTACGACAAGGCGGACGAGGCCGCCCTCAACAGGCTCGAGGCGATGGCAGACCGGTTCGAGGAGCGCGTGCTGAACGGCACTCTGCTGGAGCAGCACGCGGCCAACATCGAGTTCCACATGGCGCTGCTCGATCTGTGCCCGAACCCGGAGCTGGCCCAGGCCGTGCGGGATACGAGGAGCCGCCTGCCCACCGCACTCGTCTACCAATGGCCGACGCGCGGCTGGATCGACCAATCGGTCCGGGACCACGCCTCGATGGTGGCGGCCTTGCGCGCCCGCGACCGGGACGCGCTGCGGGCCGTCGTCGTCGGCCACCTGAGACGGGCGGAGCGGGCCTATGGACGATCGGACGCCAGGCTGTCCCGCAGAGCGTGACCAGAACCTCACGCCATCCGGGCGCCGCCTGGCCCGCCTTGCTGTCGTGCCATCTTTGGTGCCAATTTAGCTGCCGCTCCGGATAGAAGGCCCTCGACATGGATCGCCGCAGCTTCTTGTCGTCCGCTGTGGCGACGATCGCCTCGGCCGCGCTGCCGGCCGACGCTTATGCCCAGCCCGGCCGAGCCGGCTCCCATACCCTGCGCATCGCCGTGCAGACCGAGACGTCGTCTCTTGACCCGCACTTCGCTCTGATCGGTGCCAACCAGGCGATCGCCATGCACCTGTTCGATCCGCTGGTCGCGTCCGACCTGGCCTTGCAGCCTGTGCCCGGCCTGACGACGTTCAGCAACCCGAAGCCGAATTTGTGGGAGTTCCGGGTCCGCGACGGCGCGGCGTTCCAGGACGGTACGCCGGTGACGGCCGAGGCGCTGCGCTTCTCCGTCGAGCGCATGCCACGCGTGCCGAACAGCCCCGCGCCGTTCATTCGCATGCAGGCCTCGATCGCGGGCATGGAGGTGGTGGACGGCCGCACGCTGCGCATCCGCACGCACGGCCCGGACCCCAGCCTGCCGCTGAACGGCATGACTGCCTATGTCGTGCCGCCGCGCGACGCATCCACCGCGGAGTTCAACTCGGGCAAGGCGGCGGTCGGCTCCGGCCCCTGGACGTTCGTCGCCTGGCAACCTGGGGACGCGCTGCAGCTCGCGCGCAACGACGCCTGGTGGGGCAGGCGCCCCGACTTCGCCCGCGTCACTATCCGGCCGATGAGCAACGACGCCGCCCGCGTGGCCGCGCTTCTTTCGGGCGACGTAGACCTGATCGACCGCGTCGCGCAGTCCGATCTGCCGCGGCTACGGGCGAACCCGGCCTTCGCGGTGACGACGTCGCCGTCCAGCAGGGTCATCTACATCGCGCTGGACCAGGGCGGCGACGCCACGCCGTTCGTCACCGCGAAAGATGGCAAGCCACTGCCGAAGAACCCGTTGCGCGACGTCAGGATCCGCCAGGCGCTCACAGTGGCGATCAACCGCGGCGCGGTCGTGGAGCGTGTCCTGCAAGGCGGGGGCCGGGCAACCGGGCAGCTCGCCGTGGAAGGGCAGGGCGGATACGACCCAGCGCTCAAGCCGCCCACCTTCGATCCGGCCCTGGCCAAGACGTTGCTGGCCGACGCCGGCTATCCCGACGGCTTCCGCGTCACCCTGCACTCGCCCAACAACCGCTACGTCGAAGATGCGAAGACCGCGCAGGCGGTGGCGCAGTTCTGGAGCCGCATCGGCCTCGACGTCTGGGTCGAGGTGATGCCGTCCAACGTTTTCTTCACGCGTTCGGGCAAGCGGGAGTTCAGCGCTTTCCTGATCGGCTTCGGGCATAGCACGGGCGACGCCTGGCTCGGCCTGTCGCAAGTGCTGCAGACGTTCAACAGCGAGGGCACCGGCGGCCTCAACCGCGGCCGTTACAGCAACCCGGACTTCGACCGCGTGATGGAAGAGGCGCGCGGCGTCTCCGACCTGGCCCGGCGGGAGACGCTGCTGCGGCAGGCCCAGCACATCGCATTGCAGCAGGACGCGGCCATCCTGCCGCTGCACGTGCCCGACAACGTCTGGGCCCATCGCGCCGGCATCACCTACGAGGGCGGCATCGATGAAGGCACCTTCGCGCATCGGGCGCACCTGAAGTCATGACACCCACCAAGCACATGGTCCCGTGCCGCGACGGCGTGCGCCTGGCCACCGACGTTTACCTGCCGGCCGGCGACGGCCCTTTCCCGGTCATCCTGGAGCGCACTCCCTACGGCACGCGCGAGACGTCGCGGTCCGAGCGGACAGCGGCCGACCCGACGCCTGCGTCC
>JBBSIT010000707.1:0-2847 GCA_038231995.1 Acetobacterales bacterium
ACCACGCAGTTGGAACTCGCGGTCATCCAGACCTCGCGGTTGGATGCGCTGGTTGCCCAGCGGCAAGCCCTCGGCGCTTTGGAGGACGCCCTTCAGCAACCGATCTTCGATCCGGCGGACACGCCGTCAATCCCTGCCACCAACCCTCGCATTGTCGCGGAGCAACCTTGATGCCGAACGACGTACGGCCCTCCTTCGGGCGCAGGCTTCTCCGCACGTCCCTGGCTGCAATCCTCTTGATCGGTCTCGCCACCGGGGTGGTCTGGGGCTTCCTGGAAGGGCGCACCGAGGCGGCGCGCGAGGCCGAACGCGAGCGGCCGGTGGCGGCGCCGCTCCGGGTCTCGACCGAGAACGGGGCGCAGGTCATTACCCTTGATGCCGCGACCCAGGCTGCCAGCGGGATCGCCACGGCCGCCCCCGTCTCGGCGCCCTACCAATCGCAGGTCCGCGCCTACGGGACGGTGCTGGACCTGGCGCGGTTGACGGAACTCGGCAACAGCTTCCTCTCCGCCAAGGCCCAGCTCGCATCCGTGCAAGCCAAGCTGGGGGCATCCAAGGCAGCGTTCGACCGGGCGCAAAAGCTCAACCGCGACCAGCAGAACGTCTCTGCTGCGCAGTTGCAGACCGCGGAGGCCGCCTTTCGCGGCGACCAGGCCACCCTTGCCGCCGCAGACGCGCAGGCCCGCACGGTGCAGGCGACCCTGGACCAGGAGTGGGGACCCATACTCGGCAAGTCGCTCGTGGAGGGGGCGCCGTTGACCAACCGTCTTATCGAACGCCAGGACTTTCTCGTTCAAGTGACGTTGCCGCCCGGCATCGTCCTGGCGCCGCCGCCCCTCGCCTCCGTGCAAATCAACACCGGACAGCGCACGGAAATCCGGTTCATCTCGCCGGCGACCCGCACCGACCCAAAGATACAGGGCGTCAGCTTTTTCTATCTCGCGGCTGGCGATAGCGGCGTCCTGCCGGGCATGAACGTCCTGGCCTTTCTCTCGGCAGGTGACCCCGTTCAGGGCGAGACCGTTCCGGCATCGGCGGTGGTCTGGTGGCAAGACCGGGCTTGGACGTATCGCCGCACCGCACCCGACAAGTTCGTCCGGACGGAGATCGCGACCGACCTGCCGCGGCCCGATGGCAGCTACATCGTCAAGGGCCTGCCAATTGGGACGCAGGTGGTAACGAGCGGCGCGCAGCTCCTGCTGTCTGAGGAATTCCGAGCGCAAATCCAGGTCGGGGTAGATCAGAAATGAACGACATGCGGCCCCACAATCCGCGGCGGCCCGGCTCCCCTGACCCTGGTCCTCCGTCCGGACCGCAGGCAGCCTTCATCGGTTTGCCATCCGCTTCCGCGGCATCATCATGGCACTCGCCTGCGTGCTGCTGGCCTACGGAATCTACTCGCTCGGCCGTGCAAAATACGACGTGTTCCCGGAGTTTGCGCCGCCCCAGGTGGGAATTCAAACCGAGGCAGTCGGTCTGACTCCGGAGCAGGTCGAGGTCCTGGTGACGCGCCCGATCGAGACAGCCATCAACGGCGTGCCCGGCGTGCAGTCCCTCCGCTCGACCTCCATCCAGGGCCTGTCGGCGGTCAACGTCTTCTTCGATCCGTCGACCGACATCTATCGTGATCGTCAGGTCGTCGCTGAACGCCTGGCCGTCGCCGCCCAGCAATTGCCGCAGGGGGTGCAGGCCCCCGCCATGACGCCGCTCACTTCTTCGACGAGCATCGTGCTGGTCGCGGGACTCACCTCGGAAAGCAAGACGCTGATGCAGCTGCGGACCGTCGCGGATTGGACGCTCAGGCTGCGGCTGCTCGCCGTGCCGGGCGTCGCCAATGTGTCTGTGTTCGGTGGCGATGTGCGCTCGGTCCAGATCCAGGTCCATCCGGACCAGTTAATCCGCTACAACCTGAGCCTGTCCGACGTGCTCGCCGCAGCGCAGAAGGCGACCGGCGTGCGCGGCGCCGGCTTCATGGACACGACGAACCAACGGGTGGTGTTCCAGACGGAGGGGCAGTCGCTCAAGCCCGATGACATCGCCCGCACTGTCCTGCTCAGCCAGGGCGCGTCGAGCGTCACGCTCGGTAATGTGGCCGACGTGGTGGAGGCGCCCGAACCCCCGATCGGCGGCGCGTCCATCCAGGGCAAGACCGGCGTGATCCTGGACGTGACCGAACAGTACGGCGCCAACACCGTGGACGTGACCAAGGCAGTCGAGGCGGCGCTCGAAGATCTGCGGCCGAGTTTGCAAGATCAGGGCATCGCGTTGCAGGCAGACCTGTTCCGGCCGGCAAACTTCATCAACACGGCGACGAACAACGTCCGGGAATCATTGCTCATCGGCGGAGTGCTGGTGATCGTGATCCTGTTCCTGTTTCTGTTCGACCTGCGCACCGCCGCAATTTCCTGCACCGCCATCCCGCTATCGCTTCTTGCCGGTACGATCGTGCTGGCCAGCCTCGGCGCCACGCTGAATACGATGACCCTGGGTGGCCTGGCCATCGCGATTGGCGAAGTCGTGGACGACGCCGTGATCGGCGTGGAGAACATCGTGCGCCGCCTCCGGGAGAACCGGCGCCTGGCGCAGCCACGCCCGGAGGCGCGCGTGGTGTTGGAGGCGTGCCTGGAGGTCCGGGGCGCCGTCATCTACGCGACCTTCGCCGTGATCCTGGTGTTCCTGCCGATCATTACGCTGCCGGGGATTGCGGGCCGGCTGTTTGCGCCGCTTGGCATGGCCTACATTCTGGCGGTCCTCGCCTCCCTAGGGGTCGCGCTGACCGTGACGCCGGCGCTATCCATGATGCTGCTGGCAGGGCGGAAGGTGCAGCAGCGCGACCCGCCCGTCGTC
>JBBSIT010000708.1:0-2845 GCA_038231995.1 Acetobacterales bacterium
CCGCGGCGCGCGCTGCTGGAGGTGAACAGCCTGCACGCCATGGCGCTCGCCATCCGGTCCGGGCTGGGGATCGGCGTGCTGCCGGACTGGATGACGGACGAGCTGGACGGGCTGGAGCGGCTGTTGCCCAACTTGAAGGCGCCCAAGGTGGATGTCTATTTCGTGTATCCGGAGGAGCTGCGGAACTCAAAGCGCGTGTCGGTTTTTCGCGATTTCCTGCTGGCCCGGCTGCAGGAGTTGCACTGATCGGCGAAACGTTACCGCTCCAAGCATGTTGCCGCTTCCGGGCTGGCCGACAGTATGGTTACGCTATCCAGGGTTCTGCGCGAACCAGGAACCATAGCTGCATCAGTCCTACGAGGTAAAAATGCCGGTCCTAATCCGTAAAATGAGACGCCCTGTCACATTTGCTGCGAAAGCCCTCGCATTTGGACTGCAATGTGTTCCCGCATCCGCTTCCAGCATCCTCTTCGTGGGTAATAGCTTTACTTACGGGGAAGCCGCAGGCGGGCCGAACCTTGTGCAGCCTTATGGATCGGGCACCGTCACCGATCTCAACGGCACGAGCGTCGGCGGCGTTCCGGCGCTGTTCAAATCGTTCACCACGCAGGCGGGACTCAACTACACCGTGAGCCTTGAAACAGTCGGCGGCACTGGCCTCGACTATCACTATAATAACAAATTAGGTCTCATCAACAAGCCATGGGACGATGTGGTGCTTCAAAGCTACAGCACGCTTGATGCCGTAAACCCTGGCGATCCTACCAAATTGATCCAATACTCCGCTCTCCTCGCCAGCGCGCTGCACATGCAGAACCCGGCCGTCGATATACACCTGGATGCGACATGGTCGCGCGCGGACCAGACCTACTTGCCGACCGGCCACTGGTACGGCCAGCCGATCGACGCGATGGAGAAGGATGTGCAGGCGGGCTACGAGGCGGCCAAGGCCAACTCGCCCTTGATCGACGATGTGATCCCCGTCGGTGCAGCCTGGAACCGGGCGATCCAGACCGGGTTCGCCGATGCGAACCCGTACAACGGCATCACGCCGGGTCAGGTCAACCTGTGGGCGCCAGACAATTATCACGCCAGCATCTACGGCTACTACCTGGAAGCCCTGACGCTGTTCGGGGGCGTCACGGGAGTTGACCCGCGCTCCCTTGGCGCGGGCGAACTCGTGGCGGCGAATTTGGGCATCAGCTCGGCCCAGGCTCTGACGTTGCAGCAAATCGCGCACGATCAGCTCGCCACCTCCGTCCCGGAGCCTTCGAGTTACCTCGTGGTGCTCGTGGGCATGCTTGGGCTGGTATGGCTTCGCAAGCGCGCCCATCCGACTGCATGACGTTGATGCCCAGGCGACGATAGCGACGGCCCGCACTGCGGGCCGTTCTCCCGCGGGTTCTCAGTCCTCGTCCAAGCTGAACTCTTCGTCGATACCCGGCGTCTGCGCCGTGCCCTTCGCTCGCAGCCGCATCCGATATGTGCCTGCGCCGGGCCTGTGAAAACTCAGGAGGAACGCGCCCATCCCATCGATCATCAGCGTTGGATCACCCGCGTCCCTCCCCGAGATCGACCACGTGTAATGGCTCGGAACGATTTGGCCGTTCGTGCACCGGCTTACGATGAGGTCGTGGGTCACTGCGAAGGTGTAGATCTTGCCGGAGGAACAGGCGCTTCCAGGGCCAGCCGGCTGGACGAATCGCTGCAGGACCCATGCTCGCGACGAACCTCCCGTCAGCCGCTCCTCGGGATCGTCCTGCGGGACTGCGGGCTGGGATCGCAGCGCCACCCCGAGCAGAACTGCGGTGAAAGCGATGCAGTATCGTGTGGAATGCCCCATGATCGCATCTCCAGGAGGCTATCGAGAGAGCCTCCTCCCTATGGTTGATCGAGACGTGCCGCGCTTCTGCCGCTCACCTGCGCGGCAGCTCGGATTGACCAGCGACAGGCTGCGGCAGGTCTACCCGATACCGCTTCAGATCGCATAGGCGGCATCCCGCCCGCTCAACCAGGCGCCCGCCACCGTGCCGGCGAGGCCGTCCATGCGGCACGCCTCGCCGGCGAACATCAGTGCCCCGCCGGCCAACGGCTCCGCGAGGCGCCCGCGCAGGTCGGCGCAGCCGGCGCGCGCGTAGGCGTAGGCGCCGAGCGTGAACGGGTCCGTGCCCCAGCGCGTGACGACCGCGCCGGCGCCGAGCGAGCGGTCCACCCGGGCGCCGAGCATCCGGCACAGTTCCGACCGCGCGAACGCCTCGGCGGCCCCGGGGTCATGCGCGACATCCCAGGCGGCGCGCCCGCCGACGAAGCCCACGATGTGCGCGCTGCCGCACGGCCAGGCGCCGAACACCATGGCCGGCTCGCCCGAGGCGCAAACCCGGCGCACCACCGAGCTGCCGTCGGCCAACCCTAGACGGTCCGGTCCCGCCGCCGGCAGCGCGACCTTGGTCAGCAACCCCATCGGTAGGCCCGCGAGGGCCTCCTGCACAGTGCCGGGCAACGCCGGGTCGAAACGGATGCTGCTGGCGGCCAGCACGCCGGTCGAGACCGTGACGATGCAGGCGGCGCAAGCGAGCGTGCCCCGCGGCGTCTCGACCTGCACGGCGCCTGGTCCGTTCCAGTGGATGCGCAGCGCGGGGGTGGACAGCTCGACCGGGCCGGTCAGCCGGCGGGCGACGAACGCGCCGAGGCCGCCGGACACCACGAGGTTCGCGCCGTCGAGCTGGTTGCGATGCCAGTCGCGCACGCTGAGCGCGGTCGCGTCGGCCGCGGCGATGATCGCGCCTTCCCAGGTCTCGATGGTGGGCAGCCAGGGGTCGCCGCGCATGCCGGCAACCGCGGCGGC
>JBBSIT010000709.1:0-2842 GCA_038231995.1 Acetobacterales bacterium
TCGGGCGACCGAGGTGGAGAGTATCCGTCCACGCACTCAACCGCATGTTGGAACTGGGACGCCCGAGTTACGTCCGTATCGCCTGATCTCAGGCGCGGTTGAGGTCAGTGCCCCCGCTTCCCTGATCCCTGCACCACGCTAACCTGCGCTGGCGGCCTTGCGCGGCGGGGGCATCTCGGCGGGTTCGAACACGCCTACGGGCAGCTCGGCCTCATCGCGGTCGGTGATGCCGCAGCGGATGTTGTCTTTCATGACGGACAGCGCCCGCTCCGTGACCTCGATCTCCTCCGCCGACAGCCCCGCGAGGATGATGCGGTTCAGGCCCTGACCGACCGCCACCATCTGCTTGAGGACCTCCCGCCCCTGGTCGGTGATCTGGATGCGCTTGGCGCGCCGGTCCGTCGCGTCGGGCGTCCGGACGACGTAACCGCTCGCCTCCAGCCGGTCGATCAGCCCGCCGACCGTCACCTTCCCGACATCGAGGTCGCGGGCAAGCTCCGTCTGCAGCATGCCGGAGCGGGCGTGGCGCGACAGCTGGCTCAGCACCCACCACTGCGACCGCGTGATGCCGAGCGGCTTCATCGCCTGGTCGAACAGGGTCCGCCGCATCCGCGACACGTCGTGGACGAGGAAGCCGATCCGGACATCCTGCGGCAGCTTGGTCGATGACATGCGGTCCATCATCCTTCTCAGCGGGCCGGGCCGGTCAGCGCGCGCGTGCGATGCCTGCTCTGCAGCGCCTCATCGGTGCAGGTTGTAACATTGCACACCATACGCCGACTTACCATTCATCGCCGGCCTGCCCAAGCGTCATGCAGGATGCGGTCATCACGAGTGGACCTGGCCGCGCAGCAAGAGAGCCCTTGCCGGCAGACCCGTTCTGCGCCCTCATGACGCAGCGACAATAATTCCGAGGCTGATGTGCCGGACGCCGCTGAACAGGGTTGCGTCGATTGAGGTTCGGCACCCGCCGGCGCCGGGGCCTGGTCCTGGCCGTGCTCCTGCTCGCGACGGCGGCGAGCTATGCCGTCCTGGCGCTGAGCTTGGGCCGGGATGCGGCCACGTCCGAGCGCAGCTTCGCCTCGCCGGCGCCCGACGGCGCCCGGCGGCTCGGCATCTACGTCGAGGCGCTCAGCATCGATCCGGTCAATGAATCCGTGCGGCTGCGCATCAGCCTCACGCCCGACACGGATACGCCGGTCCGGCGGCCGGATGCCGCCGGCCAGGACGTGCGGCTGCAGGTCGGCGACGGAGGCAGCAGGCAGGACCTGGTGTTCCGCGGCCAGCAACCGGCGGGGGTGGCCATCGTGGAGGCGGACCTGCATGACGGCGCGGTTACGGACTACCCGTTCGACCGCTTCCGCGCCATGTTGCGCGTCGCGGCGTACGACGGCGCCTCGCCTGACGACGCGGCCCGTCCGATTGCCTTGAACGTCGTCGTGTGGGAGCGGATCGCCGGCTGGGTGATGGAGGCGTCGCAGGAGGCGAGCGACGGAGCAGGCGGCACGAGGCTCCAGCTGCATATCCGGCGCGGCAGTGCGCTGGCGTTCCTCGCGCTCGCGGTCTATGGCGGGATGGCGCTGGTCGCCTGCGCGGCGCTGACGATCGGGAGCAGCGTCTTCCTGGGCATCCGGGCGGCTGAATCGACGCTGACCGGCGCCTTGGGCGCGATGCTGTTCGCCCTTCCCGCGCTGCGCGCCGCCCTGCCCGGCGCGCCGCCCCTCGGCGTGTGCGCGGACCTGTTGGTCTTCCTGTGGGCGGAGCTCGCCGTGGCCCTCGGGCTGGCGCTGTTCATCGTGACCTGGGTGCGGGGAGCACCGGCCAGTCCGCGCCCGGAGCCGCCCCGTCGTCCCGTGCAGCCCAGTCCGATGGAGAACAAGCATGGCTGACCTGTTCGCCGCCTGCCTCGCCTTCACCCTCGCGCAGGAGGGCGGCAACGTGGACGACCCCTACGACCCCGGCGGCGCCACCAACATGGGCATCACGCTCGCCACCTACCGCGCCTGGGACCACGACCCGGCGCTGGGGCCGGCCAACGTACAGGCCATGACCGAGCAGACCGCGGCGGCGATCTACGGGGCGCTCTACTGGAACGCGCTGCAAGGCCCCTCCCTGCCGCCGGGCGTCGATCTCAGCGCCTTCGACTTCGGGGTGAACGCGGGCACGCGGCGCAGCGCGGAGCTGCTGCAGGAGGCGGTCGGCTGCGACCCGGTGGACGGCTGCGTCGGACCGGAGACGCTGCGCGCCACGCTCAAGGCCGACGCGGCGGCGGTGATCGACGGCCTGGCCGAGCGGCAGGCCGCCTTCTACCGGGGCCTGGCGGAGTTCGACCGCTACGGCCAGGGCTGGCTCGACCGCACGGAGCGCCGCCGGCAGGCCGCGCACGCCATGCTGCAAGCGGCGCCGACGGCCTGAGAGCCCATTTCGCAATGCTACTGCACTGGCCGTCTGACGCGGTTTTCCTGTGCTCCGATGCTCACGACCCAAATGGTCGCTCTGCTTCGGTGCTCGGAAAACCACGGCAGCCGACTCACCGCAGCGCATTTCGAAACGGTCTCTAAGCTTGGCTTTGCACGTTAGGTTGGTCTGCACGCGACGGCCAGCAGGCGGTTGAGCACGTCGGCTGGGAGTTTCGGTGCGTCGTGGCTGGACGGCGAGGTTTCGGAACCCTGTGAGGTCCACAGTTCGTGGCGGACGAGGGCGAGGGCGTCGCTGAAGGTTGGCGCGTGCTTCGGGTATCACCGGACGCATTCAGGCAGGAGGCGGCGCTGTGCTGCGTGGAGCTGGGTTGCCCATAGCGTCACGAGCGAGAACAGGCCGAGCAGCGCCGGCGTGGTGCGCA
>JBBSIT010000710.1:0-2838 GCA_038231995.1 Acetobacterales bacterium
ACGCTCACCGCCTTGCCGCCGCGCTCGCCCTTGGAGCGGGGTAGGGTCAGGCGCAGCCCGCGCTCGCGGGTTTCGAGATGCTCGACCTGGACGGCGGCGAGCTCGGCGCGGCGCAGCGCCCCGGCAAATCCCAACAAGAGCAGCGCCCGGTCGCGCAAGCCCGGCAGGTCGTCCGGGATCACCCGCAAAATATCGCGCAGGATGTCGGCGGTGGCGGCCAGTTTCTTGGCCGGCAGCGCACCCTGGTCGGCGGCGTGGCGGCGCATGCCGGCCACGGTCTCGGCGACTTGCGCCTCGGCGGTGGGCACCGGGCAGCCGGCGATGAAATGCAGATAACGGATGGCGGCGCGGCGCAGCTCGACGGTGGTGACCGACAGGCCGCGTCCGCGCTCGGCTGCCAGGAACGCCACCACGTCGGCGGCGCCGGCGGGCAGGCAAGGTAGAGCGTGAATTTGGCACCATTCACACCAGGCACGCACCCCGGCCCGGTAGGCGCGGCGGGTGTTCGCCGCCTTCGCGTGCCTGGCATAAGCCTGGGCGGCCAGCCTTGCCGTGCCGAGCGTCCCATCATCGGGCGGAATCTCGGCGGACGCTGCGGCGTCGAACCAGGCCCGGATCGAGGCCGGATACCCACCTACAGGGGCCGTCGCGATCATCCGTGCCGGCGCAAGCACCGCAGCCGCGGTCAGAACCTCGAGAGCGGGCAGGGCAGGGGCCCCGGATGGTCGGTCGGCACGCGCATCGGCCGGCAGCGGCGACGCCATCGTCTCGGCCGTGGCGGTCGACGGCGACGGCGCGTCGGCGGCTGGGTCACTCACTGGTGCACCTTCGTGCTGTCGGGCGCTGGGATAGTGTCCGTCAGTCCGAGCATCTGCCGTGACGGCCAGCGTCGCTTGCCGCTGGACGGCCCCGATGAGACCAGCCGTGCGGCAGGCGCCGGGAGACCCGGACGGACCACAGGGTGATGCGCCAGTGCTTGCCGGCCAGAGCGCCAATCAGTGAGCGATCCGCACGATCTCCCAGCCCGGGTGAGACTACCGCAACCCGAGGAGGTCAGCCTATGCCATTTCACGGAGGACTGGACTGGGGCGGCGCGGCCCACGCCGTCTGCGTCGTCGATGCCGCCGGCCAGGTCGTTGCCCGCATCGAGGTCAGCCACGATGCGGCGGGGTTGGCTGGCATGCTGGCCCGCCTGCGCAAGTTGGCACCCGCGGCCGAGCTGCCCATCGCCATCGAGCGCCCGTCGGGCCTGATCGTCGATGCTCTGGTCGAAGCCGGCCACCCGGTCATCCCGATCCACCCCAACGTGGTGAAAGCCTGCCGGCCGCGCTACCGTGCCGCCGGCGGCAAGTCCGACCCGGGCGACGCCTACATGCTGGCCGACATCCTGCGCACCGACGGGCACCGTTTCCGTCCCCTCATGCCCCTTTCGGACGACATCAAGGCGCTGCGCGCCCTGGTACGCGGCCGCAACGACCTGGTGGCGCAGCGCACGGCGCTGGCCAACCAACTGCGCAGCCTGCTCGAAGGCTTCTGGCCGGGTGCTACCGCCATCTTCGCCGCCATCGACAGTCCGATCGCGCTGGCCTTCATCGCCCGCTATCCGACCCCGGACAGTGCCAGCCGCCTGGGGGAAAAGCGCTTGGCCAGGTTCCTGGCCCAGCACGCCTATTGCGGACGACGCTCGCCCGCCGAACTGCTGGCCCGGTTGCGGGCTGCCGCCTGCGGACTGGCCAGCGACGCCGAAGCCGAGGCCAAGGGCGAGATCGTCCGCGCCCTGGCAAGTCTGCTCGAACGCCTCGTGCCCGAGATCGCCAAGCTCTCGGCGCGCATCGAGCATGCCGTGGCCGAACTGCCGGACGGACAGATCATCATGTCGTTCCCGCGCACCGGCCGCATCTGCGCGGCAGGGATCCTGGCCGAACTCGGCAACGTCCGCGAGCGCTTTCCCACCGAGGACCAGCTCGCCGCCGAGGCTGGCGTCTGCCCCGTCACCCATGCTTCGGGCAAGAGCCGCGGCGTCGTCTTCCGATGGGCCTGCAACAAGAACCTGCGGGCCGCAGTCACCTGCTTTGCCGACAATTCGCGCCATGCCTCCGCCTGGGCTGGGGCGATCTACCGCCGAGCCCGGGACCGCGGCTGCAAGCATCCCCACGCCATCCGCGTCCTCGCGCGCGCCTGGATCCGGGTGCTGTGGCGCGCCTGGCAAGACGAAAGGCCATATGATCCCGCAGCCCATGCCGGCGCCGCAGGCATCGCCTGAGCCAACCGTCGTTCGTTGGTTCGGCTGCAACGGCCGTTCCTTCGTCCCGGCCACAAACCCCAGCCGTGCGGCGGCGCGGCCGGGGTCAAGGATCGCCGAAGGCCACCGGCGCTGTCGCCGGCGCGAAGCGTCCTTGAGGCCGGATGTGACGACACACGACACTGCACAAGCCGAGGACGTTGACACAGGGTGTCTCATCGGACCACGGGCTGAAGGGCGCGCGGCGCAAGCTCCGCGCCGATGAACCTAGTCCAGGTTGTCGTCAACAGCCTGATCACGGCATCCGAGCTCGCCATCGTCGCCACCGGGCTTACGCTCACTCTGGCGCTGCTGCGGTTTGCCAATTTCGCGCATGTCGAGACGGCCGTCGTCGGTGCCTACATTGCATGGACGCTGAACGTCCCGCTCGGGCTGAACTTCGGCTTCGCCGTGCTGGTCGCGGTTCTCGCGATGGGCATGGTCGGGGTCCTGATCGACCGGGTGGTGTTCCGCACCTTCCGCAATTCGGACGACGTTGCGCCGATGGTTGCCTCGCTGGGGCTGTCGATTGCGATCCGCTACTCGGTGCAGGCAAT
>JBBSIT010000711.1:0-2835 GCA_038231995.1 Acetobacterales bacterium
GGCGACCTGCACCGTCGCCACCACGATCAGCGGTGGCAGGCTGTTCGGCAGTAGGTGCCGCAGCAGCACCTGCCGGCCCGGCAGCGGGGTGGACAGCGCCGCCTCGATGTAGTCGCGTCGGCGCTCGGCGGCTGCCGCGCCGTAGGCCGTGCGGGCGAAGTAGGCGTACTGCGCAGTGACGAGGGCGGCCATCAGTTGCGGCACCCCTTGTCCCAGCATCGCGACCAGCACCAGCGCCAGCAGGATCGCCGGGAGCGAGAGCTGCAAGTCGATCACGCGCATGATGAAGTCGCCGATCCGCCCGCCGTAGAACGCGGCGGCGAGGCCCACGGCCGTGCCGAGCGTGAAGGCGATGGCGGCCGCGGTGACGGCGATCATCAGGCTGAGCCGCAGTCCATAGAGGATGGCCGACAGCAGGTCCCGCCCGGCGTTGTCGGTGCCGAGCAGGTGCACGTAGCCGCCGGACCCTATGGCGCCGGGTTCTAGCCGGGCGTCGAACAGGTCGAGCCCGGCCTGGTCGTACGGGTCCTGCGGAGCGATCCAGGGGGCGAGCAGGGCGAGCAGCACGACGAGCACGACGACGATGAGGGCGGCGACCGCGACCGGGCTGCGCCGGTACTCCGCCCACGCCGCCGAGAGATCGCTCAATGCGCCTGCCGGGCGCGGAGGCGGGGGTCGAGCAGCCCGTAGGTCAGCTCGACGGCGAGGTTGATGGCGACGAACAGCAGCACGACGAGGACGAGGTAGGCGACCATGACAGGCCGGTCGAGCGAGGTGATGCTCTCGATGATGAGCTTGCCCATGCCGGGCCAGTTGAACACCGTCTCGGTCACGACGGCGAAGGCGAGCGTCGAGCCGAACTCCAGGCCGAAGATGGTCACGATGGGGATGCCGATGTTCTTCAGCACGTGCAGCCCGACCACCTGGCGCTCCGGCAGGCCCTGGGCGCGGGCGAAGCGCACGTGCTCGCTGCCCATCACCTCCTCGGTGCCGGCGCGCACCAGCCGGATCAGCAGCCCGAGCTTGAACAGGCTGAGGTTCAGCGCCGGCAGCAGCAGGTGCCGCCACCCCTCCCAACTGAATACGCTGAGCTTGAGGCCAAGGAAATCCGTCACCGGCCCGCGCCCGCCCGAGGGCAGCCAGCGCAGCTCGACCGCGAAGGCGAGGATCAGCAGCAGCCCGACCCAGAAGGTCGGCACGGAGAAGCCGAGCGTCGAAATTGCCATGATTGCCTTAGACGACGGCGCGTCCGGCCGGTAGCCCGCCAGGATGCCGAGCGGGATGCCGACCACGGTGGCGATCAGCATGGCGGTGACCGCCAGCTCCAAGGTGGCCGGCAGCCGCGACAGGATCAGCGAGAGCACGGGGATGCGGAATACGAAGCTCTGGCCGAAATCGCCCTGCAGCACGGCCGAGAGGAACCGCCAGTATTGCTGCCAGAGCGGCAGGTCCAGCCCGTAGCGCCGGATCAGCTCGGCGCGCATAGCCTGGGTAGCGGCCGGGTCGATCAGCACGTCGATCGGGTTGCCGATGGCATAGACGCCCAGGAACACCACGACGGACATGACGAGCACGACGGCGGCCGCCTGCAGCAGCCGCCCGATCAGGAAGCCGAGCATAGCGCTCCGGCTACGGCGCCTTCGGCGTGATGAGCTGCGCCAGCGTCTCCTGGTCCACCCGCGGCGTGAAGCTGAGCTTGCCCTTCGGCATCGCCCACACCGTCTGCAGCATGACGATCGGCAGCATCGGCCGGTCCTTCATGCTGATCTCGGTCGCCCGGGCGAACATCTCGCGCCGCTTCGCCTCGTCCAAGGTGCGGCTGCCATCCAGCAACAGCTTGTTGACCTCCGGGTTCGAGTAGCCGGAGCGGTTGAAGTTGCCCAGGCCCACCTTCGGGTCCGGCCCATGCAGCAGGGCGCCGTAGGTGTAGGCGGCCTCGCCCGTCAGCGTGCCCCAGCCCGACATCTGCATGTCGTACTCGCCGCGCTGGCTGGCGGGGAAGAACACCGTGCCGGTGACGGCGTTGGCGTTCACCTTGACCCCCACGCGGGACCATTGCTGCGCCAAGGCCTCGCACAGCGCGCTGTCGCCGGGCAGGCGGTTGTTGGTGCAGTGGAAATCGACCTCGAACCCCTTGGGATACCCGGCCTCGGCCAGCAGGGCGCGGGCGCGCGGCAGGTCCGGCCGCCGCTCCGGCAGGTTGGGGCTGGCGCCGAAGAACGTGTCCGGCATCAGTTGGCTCATCGGCTTGGCGAAGCCCTCGAACACCACGCGCGCCAGCCCGCGCCGGTCGATCGCGAGGTCCATCGCCTCCCGCACCTTCGCGTCCTGGAACGGGTTGGCCGCGATTTCCTTCCCGTCCACCTTGGCCGGCCGCGGCAGCTTGTCCGCCAGCGTGAACGACACATTGAACACATAGACGCTGTCGCCGACCACCGTCTCCATCGTGGGATCGCGCTGCAGCGAGGCGACGTCGGTCGCCGGCACGTAGTTCACCAGGTCCACCTGCCCGCTCTTCAGCGCCGCGATGCGGGCGGCGTCGTTCGGGATCTCGCGGCGGACCACGCGCGCCCAGGGCTGCGCCCCGCCCCACCAGCCGTCGAACCGCTCCACCACGAAGTCGCCGCGCGGCTCCCACTTCACGTAATTGAACGGCCCGGTGCCGATTGCGGCCGTGCCGGCGTTGAACTGCTCGTTGCGCGCCTCCATGCCGATCTTGTGGCTGACGATCATCAGCCGGCTGAAATCGTTGGGCAGCGTCGGCGCCGGGCCGTCGGTCGTGACCCGCAGCGTCAGCCTATCGACCACCTCGGAGCCGCGGGCGCGCTTGGTGTA
>JBBSIT010000712.1:0-2832 GCA_038231995.1 Acetobacterales bacterium
TATCGTCGGACATGGCGGGTGTGGCCTCGGCGTGATCGCGTGAATGGATGGTTTTGACACCCAATCCGTAAACGCAGTCAGCAGCTTACGCGACACCCGCCAACGAATCGCTGCCATGCCCGTGAATAAGAGCGGCTAGAGTCGAAGCGCTTCCAGGGTTTGAAACCAGCGGGATGCGTTCCGACATGCTGCGGCATGCAACGCCGCGCCCTCCTGCTCTCCACCCTGCTCCTTCCTGCTGCCGCCCTCGCCCAGCCGCGCCCGGCGCCGCTCACCGCGGCCGACCGCGCCGACATCGCCCGGATCGAGGCCTATCTCGCGCAGCTCCGCACCCTGAAGGCCCGCTTCTTCCAGGTCGCGCCCGACGGGCGGACCAGCACCGGCACCGCGTGGCTGCAGCGCCCCGGGCGGATGCGCTTCCAGTATGACCCACCCAGCCCGTTCCTGCTGGTGGGCGGCAACGGGCTGCTGGTGTTCCACGACGCGCAGCTCAAGCAGACCAGCAACATCCCGCTCGGCTCCACCCCGCTCGGCATCCTGCTGCGCGAGCAGGTGCGGCTGTCCGGCGAGGTGACGGTGACGGGCATCACGCGGATGCCGGGCCAGCTGCAGGTCAGCCTGGTCCGCACCGCGTCGCCGGCGGACGGCACGTTGACCCTGGTGTTCGCCGACAACCCGCTCGCGTTGCGGCAATGGAGCGTGATCGACGCGCAGCGGCTGGAGACGCGGGTGACGCTCACCGACGTCGAGCTGGGCGGCAGCTTCGACCAGTCATTGTTCACGTTCATCGACCCGAAATTCTTCGAGAACAACCGAGGCGGCTAACAAAATTCATTGATCCGCCACGATTTGCCCGCATGATGGAACCCATGAAGCCCTTAGTCGGGATCTCCTGCTGCTCCAAGCCGTTCGGCACCTATGCGATGCTGAACCACGCCGCATCCGACACCTACGTGCGCGCGGTGGACCGCCTGGTCGATGGCGTGCCGGTTCTGCTGCCTGCCAATGGCGACGCGGCGGACATCGAGACGCTGCTCTCCAGGCTCGACGGCATCATCCTGACTGGCAGCCGCTCCAACGTGCAACCCGGCCTGTATGGCGGCTCGCCGCATCCGGAGGACGTGCCGGAGGACGCGATGCGCGACGCGGTCACCTTGCGGCTGATCCGCGCGGCGCTCGCTGCCGGGCTGCCGGTGTTGGCGATCTGCCGCGGCATGCAGGAACTGAACGTGGCGCTGGGCGGCACCTTGCACCAGCGCCTGCAGGACCTGCCCGGGCGGCTCGACCACTCGACGCCGATGCAGCCGAACGCGCGGGTGCGGCAGGGCAAGGCGCACCGGGTCGATATCGTGCCCGGCGCCTGGCTGCACCGGCTCGCGGGTAGCGCGAGCATCGCGGTCAACTCGCTGCACAACCAAGGCGTGGACCGGTTGGCGCCCGGCTTGGTCGTGGAAGCGGCTGCGCCGGACGGCACGATCGAGGCGGTACGCGCCGTTGCCGGACCCGGTTTCGCGATCGGGGTGCAATGGCACCCGGAATACGATTTCGAGCACGACACCGTGTCCGCAGCCCTGTTCCGCGCGTTCGGCGAGGCGTTGCGCGCCCGCGCCCGCGGGGCCATGCTCGCTGCCGATTAGCAGCAACAGGCGGCGTCAGCATGGGTTCGCATCGCTGACCTATCGCAGTTCGCGGATGTGGATGCGATCCAGATAGAGGTATCGGAATGAACGAGCAGATCCTGCTGCGGCGCCGGCCCGCGGGAGAGCCGGTCGCGGACGATTTCGAGCTCGTCCAGGGCGCCATCCCCGAGCCCGCCGAGGGGCAGGTGCTGGTGCGGGCGCAATATCTCTCGCTCGACCCCTACATGCGCGGCCGGATGAGCGAGGCCAAGAGCTATGCCAAGCCGGTGGCCTTGGGCGCGGTCATGGAGGGCCAGACTGCCGGCGTGGTCGAGCAGTCACGCCACCCCGGCTTCAAGTCCGGCGACAGTGTGTCCGGCGGCTACGGCTGGCAGCATTACAGTGCAGTGGACGGTGCCCGGCTGCTCAAGCTCGACCCGGCGGAGGCGCCGATCTCCACAGCACTCGGCATTCTCGGGATGCCGGGCCTGACGGCCTACGTGGGCCTCACCGATATCGGCCAGCCCAAGGCGGACGAGACCTGCGTCGTCTTGGCGGCATCGGGCGCGGTCGGCGCCGTCGTCGGGCAATTGGCGAAGCTGGCCGGCGCCCGGGTGGTGGGCGTGGCGGGCGGCGCGGACAAGTGCGCCTACGTCACCGGCGAGCTGGGCTTCGACGCCTGCATCGACCACCGCGCACCGGAAGGCGGCAGCCTGGAGGCGGCGCTGGACGCCGCTTGCCCGGACGGGATCGACGTCTATTGGGAGAACGTCGGCGGCGCCGTGCAGCGCGCCGTGTTCCCCCGGCTGCGGGACCATGCCCGCATGGTGATGTGCGGCATGGTCGCCGAGTACAACGATCGGGAGCCGGCGCCGGGTCCGAACCTGATGTCCGCGGTGCGCAAGCGGCTGCGCATCCAGGGCTTCATCGTCAGCGACCGGTTCGAGCTGATGCCGGAGTGGCGGGCGAAAGCCGTTCCGCTGCTGCACGACGGCCGGCTGCGCTACCGCGAGGACGTGGTGGAAGGGCTGGCCCAGGCGCCGGCCGCGTTCATCGGCCTGCTGCAGGGCCGCAACTTCGGCAAGCTAGTGGTGCATCTGGGCGACTGAGCTTGGCTTTGCACGTCAGGGCGGTCGGCAGGCGACGAGCAGCAGGCGGTTGATCACGTCGGCTGAGAGTTTCGGTGCGTCTTGGTCGGGCCGCGAGGGCGCGA
>JBBSIT010000713.1:0-2829 GCA_038231995.1 Acetobacterales bacterium
CAGCGTGCGGGGATCGACTGATTTCAGTTCCATGGTTCTCTAACCTTCTGGCTCGGGTTTCCGTCATCCCTCGTTCCTGGATGACCCCTCCCCCGCCGCGTCGCGGTCCTGCCGGCACCATTGCCGGCGAGCGCCCCGGCCCTGCGCAGCGCGCGGCCCGCGCTTGCGGGCTGCGTGCCAGCGGGGCCGGGGTGGCGCAGCCGGCGATGGAGCGAAGCGGTGTCGGCAGGAGCGACGATGCGAACGCCTTCCCCGTTCCATTTTCTCCTTTTCACCTATCCATTCATTCCATTCGGGAAGCGGAATGCCGGGGCTGGCGTTGAGACCGGCAAGAGGGCAAGCGGAGGAGGGTATATGACGGACAAGGGCGGCGAGATCCGGGTCAATCGTGCGCCGGTGCTGACGTTGTGGGCCGCGATTGTGGCCGAGCGCCTGGGCCATGACGCCGATGCCGCGATCACGCTCGGTCGAGCCGTCGCCGGGTCGAGTGCCCGGGTGAAGGCGCGCGCGATCGGGCTGGAGGAGAAGCATGAGGAGGGCAACTTGCGCGACACAGCGAAGCAGGCCACGCGGCCTGCCTCGCAGCGGGCGGTTCACCTGCTCGGCCGCGATGTGCCTATGGTGGAGCAGGACGGCAGCCAGTACGCGCTGGACGGGGACACCCCGGCCTCGCCCCGCCCGGCCTACGCCTACGTGGAGCGGGCATTCGGCGAGCACCTGCCGGCAGTGCGCCGCGCGATGGAGGGGCTGGCGGACTCGCTGCCGCCCGAGGAGCTGAACCGGACGGGGTTCCGGCTCTACGAGCAGTTCCGCCCCGAGGTGCCGGCCGGGACCAAGGGCTGGGGCGCCAAGGGCGTCCTCGACCTCAAGCGGATCGAGAACGCCACCCACTGACCGCTACGCCGCGGCGGCGTCCTGAGCGGCATCGTCGTTCGCCGCCAGGTCCGCCTCCAGCGCGTCCAGCTCCGCCCGCTTCGCGTCCAGCTCCTCCTGCAGGTCGAATGCCTCGCCGAGCCGGCGCTCGTATCCAGGTAGCCGCTGCTCCGCCTCGGCTACACGGCGCCGGTGCTCGGCCAGCTCCGCCTCGAACCGGTCGAGCTGGTACTCGAGGCGCGCAACCAACCCGAGCGCGGTCAGCTCGCCCCCCACCTGTATCTCCTGCTCGTAACCGTGCCGGTCGAGCCACACGTCGAGGCGGTAGTTGTCCCCGCCATAGGGCTCGCCCGCCGCCTTGATCTCGAACCCGCCGATCTTTGCCAACGTCCAGGTACCCCGCTCCCGACCGCGCTCGATCAGGCGGATGCGGCTGAGCAGCGACCCGCCGGCCGACTTGCGTTCCGTGCGGGACTTGCCCGCCACCTCCATGGCGAACAGGTCGCCGCGGGTCGGGGTGCGAACCGCGATGTCCTGCTCGATCGCGCTGATCCGCCGCGTCGAGTTCGCGATGGCCCGCTCGGCGTCGGCGACCTGATGGCGGATGGCGAGCTGGTCGTCGAAGTGCGCCGCCCGCAGCCGCTCCAGACGCGCCAGCTCGGCTTCCAGCCCGGCCTTCTGCATGAGCCGGGGATCGCCGCTCGCCAGAGCCTTGGCCATGGCGAACTGGTTGGCCTGGCTGCCCGCGTCCTCCAGCCGGCGGATGCTGCGGTCGCCGGCGAGGGCTGCCGCGATGAAGCGCGACTTGCGCTCCAGCAACTGCCAGGAGGTGGCGTCCACGCTGCCCAGCGTGGCGTAGGCGTAGACGTCGATCTCCTCATTCTGGTTGCCCTGCCGCTCGATGCGCCCCTCGCGCTGCTCGATGTCGGACGGCAGCCAGGGCACGTCGAGGTGGTGCAGGGCGACGAGACGCTGCTGCGCGTTGACGCCCGTGCCCATGGTCTGGGTCGATCCGATCAGCACGCGAACGCGGCCGCCGTTCACGGCCGCGAACAGCTTCTGCTTCGCTTCCGACTTCTTGTGGTCCTGCATGAAGGCGATCTGCTGGCTAGGCACGCCGAGCCGCACCAACTCGTCTCTGATCCACAGATAGGCCGAGAAGCCGCGCTTGCCCTCGGCCGCCTCGGTGCCGAGATCGGAGAACACCATCTGCGCCGCACCCCGGATCGGGTAGGGCGTGCTGGTGCCCGGCTGGACGTAGCGGTTGGCCGCGGTCTCCCGCCAGATGCGGTGCACGTTGGCGATCAGCGCGTTCAGCTTGTTCTCCGGCTCGTCGCCGGCGCGCGGGTCCTCCGCGGTGTCGGGGTGGAGCACGAAGCGCGTGTCGATCGCCGCGTGCCGTCCGTCCGTGATGACGGAGAGCAGGATGTCCTGCCCCTTCTCGGGCGGGCCTTTCCGCTCCTCGATCCTGCGGATGCGCTCGGCCAGCACCTTCTGGTAGGCCCGGAAAGCCGGGCTCGCCTTGGCCGTGACGATCTGCCGCTTGCCGGTGCGGAGCGCGGGCAGGCGGAGGTAGCCGCGCAGGTCGTCCATCCCCACGACGTCCGCGACGGAGCGGAACATCGCGATCAGCTCGGGGACGTTGACGAACTCGGCGAAGCGCGTCACCGGCTTGTAGAGGCCAGAGGGCTGCAGCTCCAGCTCGGTGCGCGTGTCGCCGAAGGCGGACGCCCAGGCGTCGAACTCGTGGATGCCGCGCTCGGCCAGCGCCTCCGGCTGCATGAAGCGCTGCAGCGTGAACATCTCGCCCAGCGTGTTGGTGATGGGGGTGCCCGACGCCAGGATCAACGGCCGGGTGGGCTGGCTCTTCGCGATGAAGCGGCTCTTGACCCAGAGATCCCACGCGCGCTGCGAGCCGTCCGGGGCGACGCCCTTCAGCCCGCTCATGTTGGTGGC
>JBBSIT010000714.1:0-2818 GCA_038231995.1 Acetobacterales bacterium
CAGCAGGACAAGGCGGACGATTTCGTCATCGCGACGGGACGCACCAGCAGCATCCGTGACCTCTGCCGCATCGCATTCAGCCATGCCGGGCTAAACTACGAGGACCACGTGGTGGTGTCCAACGCGCTGATCCGCCCGGCCGAGGTCGATGTGCTGCTCGGCGACGCGACGAAAGCCAAGGAGCGGCTCGGCTGGGTGCCCGAGGTCGCGCTCGAAGGATTGATCGCCGAGATGGTCGAGGCCGACCTGGCCCGGCACCGCGCTCGCCTGCCGAGCTGAGCCGGCAGACCGCCATGCCGCGGCGCATCCTCGTCACGGGCGCGGGCGGCTTCGTCGGACGGCACCTGCTGCCCGCGCTCGCCGCGGCCCTGCCAGGTGCTGCACTGCACGCTGCCCGCGCCGACCTGCTCGACCCTTTGGCGGTCGATGCCGAGGTCGCGGCGCTGCGGCCCGATGCCTGCGTCCACCTCGCCGCCGTCTCCGCCATACCCGACGCGCGGCGGGACCCCGACCGGGCGTGGCGCGTCAACCTGCATGGCACGCTCGCCCTCGCCCGCGCGCTGCTGGCCCACGCGCCGGGCGCCACGCTGCTCTATGCGTCCAGCGCCGACATCTACGGCGCGTCGTTCCGCTCGGGCCAACCGCTGGACGAGACGGCGCTGCCGGCCCCGCTGAACACCTACGGCGCCACCAAGGCGGCGGCCGACCTGGCCCTCGGCGCCATGGCGGCGGACGGGCTGAACGCCGTCCGGGTGCGGCCGTTCAACCACACCGGGCCGAGGCAGCTTCCGTCCTTCGTGGTGGCGGCCTTCGCCGAGCAGGTCGCGCGCATCCGCGCCGGGCTGCAGCCGCCCGTGCTGCACGTCGGCGCGCTCGATCCCCTGCGCGACTTCCTGGACGTGCGCGATGTGTGCCGGGCTTACGCGCTCTGCCTGGTGCACAAGGACCGGCTGGCGCCGGGCACAGTGCTGAACATCGCGTCCGGCACGCCGCGCCGGGTCGGCGACGTGCTGGACGCGCTGCTGGCCGAAGCCGGCGTCCCGGCGAGCATCGAGACCGACGCCGCGCGGCTCCGGCCGGCCGATATCCCGACCGCCACCGGCGACTCCGGCCGCGCCCGGTCCCTGCTGGGCTGGGAACCGACGGTGCCCTGGCCACAGACGCTGCGGGACGTGCTGGCGGACTGGGCCGTGCGGGTGCAACCGGCGAGCAGCGGGCGGACGTAGCCGACCTCCGCCGACGGAGGCTACCATGCCCGGGAATGGAGGAGGCAGCCATGATCCCGACCTATCGGTCAGCCCTCGTCGTCGGCGCCGGCGACGGCTTGAGCGCATCCGTCTCGCGCGCCCTCGCCGGCGCCGGGCTGCGCGTGGCCCTGGCGGCGCGCAACACGGACAAGCTCCGGCCGTTGGCTACGGAGCTGAGCGCCGCGACGCACCGATGCGACGTGTCCGACCCGCAGCAGGTCGGCGCTATGTTCGTGGCGATGGACGCGGGACCCGGCGGCGCGCCCGACGTGGTCATCTACAACCCGAGCGCCCGGGTCCGCGGCCCCCTCGTCGAGCTCGACCCGGCGGGCGTCGCGAACGCGATCGCCGTCAGCGCCTATGGCGGATTCCTCGTGGCCCAGGCGGCGGCGCGGCGCATGCTGCCGAACCGTCATGGCGCCATCCTGTTCACCGGTGCGTCCGCGAGCGTGAAGGGCTACCCCGGCTCCGCGCCGTTCGCGATGGGCAAGTTCGCGCTGCGCGGCCTGGCGCAGAGCATCGCGCGCGAGCTGGCGCCCGCCGGCATCCACGTCGCGCACTTCGTGATCGACGGGGCGATCCGCCCGCCGGGTCGGAACGACTCCGAGGACAGCATGCTGGACCCGGACGCGATCGCGCGCAGCTACCTGCATGTGCTGCAGCAGGACCGTAGCGCCTGGACCTGGGAGGTCGAGCTGCGGCCATGGGTGGAGCGGTTCTGAGCGGGACGCGCCGCGCTCAGGGAGGGATCACGGCCAGAGCCGGCGTGACGTCAGCAGGGCTCAACGTCCCTTCGAAGCTGCGGCGCACCAAGCGGTTCCAGCGGTCAGCCGGCTGAGCACGTCCATGACAAATCCGTGCGGCCGCCGGGTAGTGGGCCAGTTTGAAATCAGCCTTGGATCATGATCCTAATCTGCGATGCCGAACCATCTCTGGCGTGCGACAAACGCCAGCACAATGGCACATGCCTCGATCTCAACATATGGAAAGAACGGTGGCCGCAGCGCCATCAGGCCATGCTGCAACGTTTGAAGATTAAACGGCTGATCGACAGCCAAGAGAAGAATGTTCGCTGCCGTGCCGAGGGCTAAGCCGATTCCAAGACGGCGGAGCAAGGTCATTCGAAAGTATGGCGCGGTAAGGCGGACCACGGCGTAACCGAAGGTAATAGGTAGGGTCCCAAGAACGAACGCGACCGGCCAGGAAATAAGCATGCCGGGCAACGCGTTCGGTACGCTGAGCAAAACATGTCTTGGGCTGCCATGCATCACGCCGTCCACCACGTTGGCGCTCAGTGCGCCGACGTATGCGCTGACCGTGATGCCAACTACAAAAGTGACCGCTAAGCCGAGCCACCAGTCATACGGCTCATCGTCTGGGTCAGCGGCCATAGGCGGCACGCGGCATGGGCTCAGGCATCCTTGGGTGCCCCCAAGCTCCAACACCTTCACCATGTCCGCAAGCTCCCAGAGGGTGGTGCTGACGCCTACCGCGCACAGGGCCGCTGCGCACGGCGCGTGACCGGCAGCCGCGCATGACTCCTTATCAGCGTTCTTCTGGGCCACCGCAGC